>JAYYJC010000208.1:0-16568 GCA_036146655.1 Myxococcota bacterium
ATCTCGAAAGCAAGGGGCAATCTGAAAGTAACGATCAAAACCTGCAGTCATAAGCAATTGCTTGAATTGCTGCGGTGCTTGCGGAAGCGCATAAAACTTTCCAGGATGGACACGAGACGGTACAAGATAATCTCGTGCACCTTCTGGAGAACTCACTGTCAAAATTGGGGTTTGTATTTCTTGGAACCCTCTTTCGGTCATTCGACGGCGGATGAAAGATATGACATTGGAACGAAGCACGATATTTTTGTGTAGATTTGGGCGTCGCAAATCTAGATAGCGGTTCTTCATTCGAATGGCTTCATTCGTTTTGGGATCATCAACAATGGGAAAGGGGATAATGTCAGAGGTGGCGAGCACTTCTGCTTTTTTGACCAGAACCTCTATGTCACCCGTCTCCATACTTGAATTGGATTGTCCTTTGGGACGAGCAATGACCTCACCCTCGATACGGATGGTACTCTCGACACGAAGTGCCGACAACACATCGTATGCCGGATTGTCATTTTGAAGAGTTAACTGCGTGATACCGTAATGGTCGCGAAGTGCAATGAATAGTATTCCACCCTGGTCTCGTTGGTTGGCCAACCAGCCTGACAATACGACAGAGTCTCCAATATTGCTTGCACGCAGCTCATTGCATTTGTGGGTGCGGTAATGTCCCATGACCGTCTCTCCTTATGGCTTCAAAAGTGTCCCCCCATTTATCCGATATGGGCCAATCGGGTGTGACTTTTTAAGTATTTTCTGTCTCTTTTCTTGTGCCAGTGATGCCAATCCAAAGCAATTGAAGCCATCCAAGCAGCAAGCATGCCCCGCCTATGGGCGTTATTGCGCCCAACCATCTTGTGTTTGTCAGTACAAGAAGCCACAATGAGCCAGAAAAAATGAGGATGCCAAGGCTCATTAACCACCCTGTGCGTTGGAGTTGAACACTCGGGTGTCGGTCTGCGAACAGTCCAACTGCCAACAGGACCACCGCATGAATCTGACAATAGTGCGAGCCTGTTTTAAAAATAGTCAACAACTCAGGCGAAACGGTTTCTTTTAAACCATGCGCACCAAATGCACCGGTGGCGACACCGAAGAAGCCCGCAAGACCTGCAAATGCAATCCAACGATTGGCCATAATGGTTTACTGCTTGTGGTAGATTTCACTGCCCAAAGAGCGAAACTCTTCGGACTTTTTGGCCATGCCATTCTTTGCTTCTTCAATGTCTCTGATTTCCTGTGTGATTTTCATGGAGCAGAACTTTGGTCCACACATTGAACAAAAGTGAGCCAGTTTGGCACCCTCGGCTGGAAGTGTTTCATCATGGTAAGACATTGCTGTTTCTGGGTCGAGGCTGAGCCGGAATTGGTCACGCCAGCGGAACTCAAAACGAGCTTTAGACAAGGCATGATCCAACATGTGTGCACGGGGATGTCCTTTTGCAAGGTCTGCAGCATGGGCTGCAATTTTATAGGTAATGATGCCTGCTTTCACATCGTCTCTGTTGGGAAGCCCAAGATGTTCTTTTGGCGTTACATAGCACAGCATGGCTGTGCCAAACCAACCAATCATGGCCGCTCCAATTGCACTGGTGATGTGGTCGTAGCCAGGAGCAATGTCAGTGGTCAAAGGCCCAAGTGTATAGAATGGGGCTTCATGGCAATATTCCAGTTGCTTGTCCATATTTTCTTTAATGAGGTGCATCGGTACATGACCAGGCCCTTCAATCATGACCTGAACATCATGTTCCCACGCAATTTTGGTCAGTTCTCCTAGGGTTTTAAGTTCTCCAAATTGGGCCTCGTCATTGGCATCGGCAATGCATCCTGGACGAAGACCATCACCAAGAGAAAAGGCGATGTCATACCTTTTCATGATGTCACAGATTTCAGCAAAATGCGTATAAAGAAAGTTTTGCTTGTGATGTGCGAGACACCATTTTGCGATGATGGACCCGCCTCTAGACACTATTCCGGTCAACCTTTTGGCGGTGTGTGGGATGTACTCCAAAAGCACACCCGCATGTATAGTGAAATAGTCTACACCTTGCTCAGCTTGTTCGATTAAGGTGTCACGAAAGACCTCCCAGTTGAGGTCTTCTGCGATTCCTTTGACCTTTTCCAGAGCTTGATAGATGGGAACTGTGCCAATCGGGACAGATGAGTTACGAATGATCCACTCTCGTGTGTCATGTATGTTCTTTCCTGTCGAAAGATCCATGACCGTGTCCGCTCCCCATAACGACGCCCAGCGGAGTTTGGCCACTTCGTCCTCAATTGACGAAAGGACAGCTGAGTTCCCTATATTGGCATTGATTTTGACATGAAATGCTCTACCAATGATCATGGGTTCAGACTCAGGGTGGTTAATGTTGTTGGGAATAATGGCGCGGCCTTCAGCAATCTCTGTGCGAACAAATTCGGCATTAACGCCCTCTCTCAGCGCCACAAACTCCATCTCAGGCGTGATGATTCCTTTCCGAGCATAGTGCATTTGGGTGACATTTGCTGTGCCACGAAGTGTGGGGCGTTTCAATGTGTCAGGAGTGTGCTCAGAGTTGAGTGGGATCATCCGCTCAACTGATTCGACATCCCCGCGGCTCTTTATCCAGTCCAATCGTAAGGCTGGAAGGCCTTCTCTTGGATCAATCCCAAGAGGTCCGCTGGTATCGTATACTCTCAGTGGTTCTTCTTTACCAGCAAGGCTTATTTCACGCATTGGAACATCTATATCTGTGCCATCTTGGCACTTGTGATTAATGTGGACTTTCTGAGAGCCAGGGAAATGACCCCCATAGTCTTGGCTCCAGTCTTTGTCTGTCAGTTGGTTGGGCATAGTTTCCTCACTGCTGTATTTATATTAGACATTTACCTATCTTCCTTGCTGGCGCTTGCCAATTGCATTCCCATCAAATCCGAGTGGGGGCATGTCAATCCGCAGCTTCGATTTTTTGTATCCACCATTGACCATGCGGCGTAAACCCATTTAGAATCGTATTTTCGACATTGCTCATTACCTCGCTGTGTATCACGATGTACTTCAGTCCCATCTCAGCATAATCTGATTGTCTTGAGGGGTAATAGTGATTGCCAATGGCACCATTACGGCCGCTCGCAAACAGTACTGTTTGTGGATGTCTCGCCAGTAAGGCAATGGGTTCTTTTGAAGGTAAAAGCTGATTGATTTCATTGGCTTGAAGAACAATTTTTTCATCAACCGTAATGGCACTGCGAATCAATTGTCTGCCTGACAATGTGGAGATCAAAAGCAGTGGAAACCCAATAATGAGCCAGCGACTTTGGCGATTGTGTCTTAAAACTTGTAGACCGTGCCCCATTAAGATGGATGCAAATGGAATCATGGGCAGTTGATAATAATTATGAATGTAATGACCTTCTGTGAGGATGAACCAACTCGAAAATGCCAAGCCAAAGCCCAACCAATATGCCTTTAAGGAATTATGTCTGTGGAATACAGACACCAATAACAATCCACATCCCAGTGGCGTGAGTACCTGCATAATGGCAACTCTAAGCAACACCAACCAGGTCTCGCCCGTTAGCCATATTTCAATTGAACCCCATTTTTGAGCAGCAGCTCCAAATACGCCAAAAGAAGCGCCATATGCTCCAAGATTAAAGTGTGCGTGTGCGTACCACAATGCAGGGATTACCGTCGAAATACCTGTGCAAAGACTGATTTGAGCCCAACGATTTTTATTCGGTTCGATGCGCCAATAAAGCAAGATGGGTATCATCGGCAGTAAAACAAAATATTGTCCTTTTGCGGCGATGCCAAGACCCATCAAAATGGCACCTAAAGCTGACCGTGAGGTCCAGATCCTCGGGCGATCAATAATTGAAATTCCCCAAAGCACCAAGGCAAGCGCCATTGAATCTGGTTGAATATTTCTTGATGTGATGATGGCCAGTGGAGCGAATGAATAGAGCAACAAATAGGGCCACCTTGGTCCTATGAGTTCTGCTTTTGTCCAACGAAGGATTCCAATTCCACCCATTATCCAAAATCCGATGGAGAGAACCCTTGGCCAAATCGGACCCGCTTGTGGCCAGATTTGCCAGCCCATTGCTGTTATTGCAGCATACAACGGAAGTTCAGACTCAACCACACCACCGTCTGCACCTGCCCATCCAATCTTTGGCCACAGAAAGTTTGTCGGATTGTTCTGTATAAATTGAGCAATGGATGTTGTGTCTGCTTGACGGATATGATGATGATCAAATGGAGGGTTCTCGATACCCAAAAGTCTCAACCCAATTCCCAATGAAATGAGTAGTATCCACGCAAGTGTCGCCAGCGAAAATTTGTGATTTGAGTTCAATTTTGATTTTGCCTACTGCTGTTGTGGCATGCCATTCAGCATAACATAGGCTTATGTTCAGCATTGCAGCCAACCTTTTCTGTGGAACGCACTGTGCATGGGATTACTGTTCATGGAGTTGCGGTTCATGGCAATCTTGCAGCCACTGAGCGAGGACTGTGAAGCACAGATTTAAAATGCCTTTCCAAATGGAAAGAATGCAAGGCGAGTGAGTTTAAAGTGCTGTATTCCAAATGGGATACCCACGATGGTACAGCAGAAGATTGCGCCAAGCAGGAGATGCGTGAGGGCAATCCAGAATCCTCCAATGCAAATCCAGATCAAGTTCATCAGAAAGCTTAATGCCCCAGAATGTTCTGACTTTTCCACCGTATTTCCAAATGGAAAAACACTCGTCATTGCAAGTTTAAAACATTGCAAGCCAAATGGGATGCCAATTATCGTTATGCACATGGCCAATCCGGCGGCAATGTACTCTAAAGCAATGGCCCAGCCCCCAAAAACAAACCAAATGAGATTTCCAAGTAGTTTCATCGAAATTCCTTTTTTGAGGTGAGAACACGCTTCTGCCGAGCTGTTGCGGACAGATTTTTCTGTCAACTGTGTGGTTTAAACAGTTTATGCCAAAAGACCTTTCAAACGATGGACACTTTCTGTTACTGATGAATCGCTCTGAGTGGGATCAAAGTCATCAATGGAAACCCATTGTGCGGCCTTTGCATCACTTGCAGCTTGGATGTCTAAAGTCTGGGCCACAAATGCAAAGCGCAGATCAAAATGTTGGTGTGCTGGATGTCCTTTTGTTGTATTTGCAGGAACATCATGGATGTCTACTTGAAGCAACGAAGGATACGCTAAGAGCAATTTGGTCTCATAAAGCATACATTCTTCTGCCACTTCTCTTTTGGCAGTTTCGAGGGGTGTTTGATCGCCGGGATCGAGATGTCCGCCAGGCTGTATCCAGGCTTGAAAAGCAGAATGATAAATCAGCAGAATCTGTTTTCGATCAGGTGACAAGATCATAGCAGATGCGGTGAGGTGTCCCGGATGAAAAAACAACTTATTGGTGATTTTGGGGGCCTTGAGAGGGTCCAAGATCGTTTCGCATTTGATCAAGTCTTGAGGGTAAAAGCGTGGGTGTGCTTTTAGCCATTTTATGGTCTCATCAATCATGAACTGGTCCATGTGGTAAGTTAGTTATCGGTATTGCTATACCCAATTGTTTGTGAGGAGGCGACATGGATAAGGATTTGCTTAAGCGATATGGGCTGCATCTTGATTCTCTTGTCAGTGATATTTTGGCCGTTGAGACAGAGCCTTCGCCTAGAGATGCCACTGATATTTATTCGCTTTTGCATGTACACAGCCATGGTTTTGCATTTGCAGATGCATCAGCTCATCAAGCGGCTCTGCGATGCATTCAATGGGGAGCAGGGCACTCACCACCGCGGTTATCCGAAATTACTTTTCGTTCTTTACCAGCGGTTATCGATACCACAAGCATTTCTGAATCTGCAAAGATCCTTGAAATGGAGCAAAAAGGCTTTCTAGCGGTTCACAATGGTGAAGACTGGATTGGAACAGTTGAGCCAAGTGCCATTAAAGATGCTGAGCGATACAATCTTGGACATGCGGCCATTTCGTTGATTGCAGGAGAAGCGCCATTACTCATCGACATTGATGCACCCATTACGCTCGCTAGAGAGTTGATCCGTCGAAGTACGGCATCCGTTTTAATCGTTATGGATCAAGGAAAAACGGTCGGATATGTCGATGCAAACAGTTTACTACACCGTCTGCGCCCCCAAGATTTGCCGGCACAGTGGGAACAGAGTTTGGGGGCATATAAGCCCCTTGCCAAAGCGCTAGCAGAAACAGCGGAGAGGTGTGGCAACCAGCTGTATTTGGTTGGGGGTGCGGTACGAGATATTTTAATGGGCACAGAAATAAATGATTTGGATTGCTCGATTGTAGGAGATACAGCCGCCTTCGCCAAACATCTGAAGGAAGATTTTGGTGGTGAGGTTTCTCATGAACCTACATTTGGGGCTGTCCATTGGACCACAGATGACGGCTTGACTGCTGATCTCACCATGGTTCGAGTTGAGCAGTATCCAGACCGTGAGGACTTACCGGTGGTACATGCCAGTCATTTGATTCACGATCTTCGTCGCCGTGACTTTACGGTAAACGCCATGGCGATTGCCCTTCATGCATCTCAATGGGGAATGTTGATAGATGCTTTTGGAGGCTACGCAGATCTCAAATCGCACACGGTTCGAATTCTTCATGGATTAAGTTTTATTCATGATCCCACTCGGATGCTTCGGGCTGCTCGATATGTGAGTCGCTTTGGGTTGTCTATGGCACCTCGAACACTTCAGAGTTTGCATCATGCCCTTGAGCACAATGCTGGGAGACGGTTAAGCAAAGAGCGCTTAGGCAATGAGTTAAGTCAAGTCTTTTGTGAGGCAAATCCGATAACTGCATTAGAGTTACTCCTAGATTGGGGGTGCCTCTCACGCTGGTTACCAGAAATTGCCGCCATCCCAAATCTATTATCACAGGCGAGCCATGCCACGAATTATTCACAACTACACGGAGATGATGTCTCTTTGGCCATTTGGTTGGTGCTTTCAAAAAATGTGTCTGCGGGCACCCGTCAACGGCTGGAACGAATGACATCTACCCAGAAGCGTTCACACCATGTCTGGACTCAGCTAGGGTCTCGTTGTGCCGCCATTGTTGAACAACTTAGCAAAGCCGTTCAATGTGCAGAACATGAAAGACCATCGCTTTGGGGAGCTGCTCTCCAAAAATCCAGTCCACCCATTTGGGCTTGCTTGCATTGTGATTTTCCTGAGGCCATTGATTGGTGGCGCAGCACAGGCAAAGACATCACCTTGGCAATTGATGGCGGAATGCTTTTGGATGCAGGCATACCCAAGGGACCTCAAATTGGTGCAGCTTTGCGTCGAGCTTGGGCTGTGGCTTGGTCTGGTGGTGATCAAGCAGCTCAGCGACAAGCAGCAATGAATGGCTAGCCGTCATGCCATTGGATGAAGTCTTTCCGATAAAAAAGCAAGGCATCGCCTAACGGCCATTTCTGTGGGGTGGCCAGCTTGGTAAACTCGGTCAAGGGTTAGTACCGAATGTGCAAAAGGAGAAATACCGTTGGGATTTCCAATGGAAGAGTCGATTTCAATGCCCTCAAACCGATCTCCAAAATTATGTTTCAATTTTTGAAAGCGAACAGCAGGGCACATGCGATCTGCAGTAAATCGAAGACCAAGCAGTTTAAGAGAGGACCTTTTTTTGGCCTTTTGGAGGGTCTTGGGTGACACATGTAAAGCGGCTGCGTGCTGGGGACTGATGGCAAATGGGAGTGAAGGCTGAGCAAGAATTGGCGCTTCCATCCAATCTTCGTCACAAAGTGCCAGTGCAAAATTACCGGTGATGCACATTCCAACCAGTCCAATGGGTTTTTGGCTCAATTGGTGAAGATAGTGCCCCAAGCCTCGCAGCCATTCTGTAATTGGACTTGAACGATCCATTGCCAGAACAGAAAACTCTTTCCAAATACAGCTTTTCCCGAGGAAACCAATGGCCGATTTGGCCGATGCTTTTTTATTCGCAACACCGAAGAGAGAAGGAACCCAAACTTGAAAACCTGACTCTACAATTTGATCTGCGAATTCAAATATTCCCGGATGCGCATTTGGCGTTTCATGAACCACAATGACACAGGGGCCAGTTCCAGACTGATACGCAGTGTATTCTTTTCCTGCAAAGCAGAGAAGATGGGGGGTGTAATCATCAAAAGGCATTGGTTGCTGTCATCATTGTGAGATTCAAGTAGGGCGGCAAAATTTGATTATTGACCTTGGTCAAGTGTTTTGGTGCCCCATCTACATAGTGTCAGTCACTGAGTTCGAATCTCCCAAAGGATATGAACCGAATTATGTTACTTGATTTTCATCGGAATCGCATCTGTCTAATTCATTCGCCGACGCAGACAAATGAAACCAAACGGCAAAGCCATCATAAGCGGATGTATCGGTGATGCCATTACAGAACAGCCTGACTTGGAGCTGCTTTCTTCCAATGCATTGTCTTGACAAGACTGAACGTCTGTTTCAGGTGGCCGTTCAAACTCACCCGTTTCATGAAAGTTATTGACCGCTTCATTCCAGTAGGCGAAGTCTGCGGGGTTCACATCTGAAAAATCTTCAACTTCACCTGTGGCCAGCCAAATTTTTCCTGTCAGTTCTTCTGGGTGCCAGCCCACTACAAATCCGGCACCACCTTGGGTAATCTCTACCCACTCTTCACGCCAAATCCATGACTCAGTTTGGGTAAATGGCTCAAAGAAATCTGCTGAGTCGGGTTCAGCATCGAAAACCAAAGCGCCCATACCTTCTGGTAAATCAAAAGGGACATCGGCATCTTGAGGGAAACCTGCCGCCACAACGGCAACACTTGGAAAGTATGAGTCAAGTCTGTCAATGACGGGTACGCCGAGTTGGACATAAAGTTCGTAGCCAGGTTCAACATCAAAGGCCATCCAAAGTTCAGGGTTGTCGCAAGTGAGTTCCTGATAAACGACGATTGATATGTCTGCATCAATGATGTCAAAGGCAGAGTCAGGGCTTGTGAAACTTCCACCAAACGAGGGCTTGTGTGCCAGTGCTGTGTGAATCAGAAGGGACCAAATCATTTTGTCTCCACGGGTTGTCGGGTCAAACTCTCTGGAGTCAGTGACTGAGCATTGCTCAGTTGTCTTCTGACCTGTTCAAAAGTAAAGGCATCTATGGCTTTGTTATCAGGTGATCGCTTGTCAAGTGTTCTCAAAATCATGGAAAGCCGAAAGTTTGATTTAAACTTTGACTTATGCCGTTCAAGAAAAGCCCAATAAAGACGGGTAATCGGACAGGTTTTTTTGGGGTGAAAAGCACATTCTTTGCAAAAGTCACTCATTTTATTAATGTAGTTTGAACCTGCGATATATGGTTTGGTAGTAAACAAAGGTCCTGTCGCATAAGTTCCCATTCCCAGTACATTTGGCTCAACCACCCAGTCATAGGCATCGATAAAGCTAACCCAAAACCAATCTGTAATCTCTCTGGGTTGTATTTCGAGTAATGTGGCGATGTTGGCCAATACCATTAGCCTTGGGATGTGATGTGTGAAGCCTGTCTCCATGACCTGATTGACGACATGGTCGAGACAATTCAATCCAGACTCCTTCCCCCAAAATGCCTCTGGTAGAGGCGTTTGATAGTCTAGCGCATTGATTAAAGATCCACCATCCGAAGTGCTGTGTGCGGGCCTTGGATGACCCCATTTGGCGCACGGACTGACTTCGCTTGACCATTCTTGTTCATCCAATCGACGAAATCCATGGGTTTTGCGGTGCACATGGCGCATGAACTCTCTCCAACCCAGAACTTGTCTAATAAACCCTTCTTTACTGGAAAGGGGCAGGTCCAAGGCCAACACATCGTTGATAATCTTTCTCGGTAGTAGACGGTTGAGGTTGATCAGTGGAGATAGGCAACTGTGAAATAGGGTTTTGGATTGGGTCGACATGGCGTCTTCGTAGGGACCAAAATTTACCAGACACTCATCTTGAACCCAGCGCCAGAGTGTTTCAGCGTGAGCTTGTGTGCATGGCAGATGGTTAAGGTCAATTGTTCCAATGTGGTTGTGGAACACCTTTTCGATTAACGCTTTGGCTTCGAGAGCGATTGGGTCAGGTTGAAATCGAGGTAACTGTGGTGCTGGCGGTGTCCCTTTCCATGGTTTGCGGTTTTCCCCGTCGAGTGAGTATTTTCCCCCAACAGGTTTCCCATTTTCCATCAAAATATTTGTTTTACGGCGGAGATATTGGTAAAATAAATCCATCCGCCACGGGCGTTTTCCTTTGGTTCCTGCGTCAAAGTCAGCTTCTTGAGTAAGCCATGTTTCATTTGGATGAAGGCGAATTACACCCTCTTGAATGAGTGGCTCAAGTTCTTTTCGAAGTTCGTATTCAGCAGCTTCCATCATGTGAATTTGGCCGGTAACTTTATAAATCTGTTGAAGTGTGTTGGCGTAACTGTCCGCTGTCATGGCGTAATGGATTCGATACCCAATCTGAGCTTGTTCCAATGCAAAGTGCCGTTGGTTACATAAGATAAGTGCGAGCTTTTGTTGATGATAAGGACGGCGTTTTCCTTTTGCAAGGCTTTCAATAAGGATGAGACCTGTTTCACTTGGTGCTAACTCGCATACTGGACCGAGTGATGTATTCAACTGGTCGTATGGCACATAGACCCATTTCTTGACTGTCGTTTGCCGTTCATGAGCAGCCAAGGCTTTATATAATCGAGGGGCGTGTGCTTCTTGAAAGCCAATCATATTGCACCAAACTTGTTCAAATAAGTGCTTAATTTCAGTTTGCGTTTTGTGCTGTCCGAGGACATAAACCGAATCTTGCCAAAGATTGGTCTCTCTGGTCCCCATGCACGGTCAAATCGACCCAGTGTCCAAAATATACCGCTGTAGGAGTTTGGGTTTCGCCCATCAATCGCCCATCGATTGTTGAGTTCTATAAGATGTTCTAAGGCCTGTTGGGGTGACTCGGACCACTCAAGAACCTTTTTACCCCAAAGCATGCGAAGGTAATTGTGGATTCGGCCTTCTTGCCGAAGTTGGCGTTGGGCTGCGTTCCAAATGGGGTCATGGGTGTCAGCATTTTCAAGTTGTTCGAGTGTGTAGGTATATGGTCTTGGATCTTGCGCATGATCTTGCAGTGTTTTTTGGGCCCATTCGGGCAACGAAGAGAATTGATCGTAGTCGTTTAACCGTTCAAAGCAAAAGACATATCCGATTTCTCTCCATGTAATAAGTTCATCAAGAAGAGATTCTGTATGGGCGGGGACACCCCACCATCCTGTTCGGCTGCCGTTGGGTTTTACAGCCACATTTTGCTCCGTCCAACCACACAGTTCAAGGGATCTGTACACAAACTCATGGGCTGAAAGATGACCGAAATGAAGGTATGGAGACAACCCACTCGCAGAACCATTGTCCACTTGGTTTCGATCGCTGTGATAGCGTAGATGACGGGCTTTGAAGAATGAGCTGAGTTGGTCTTCGGCAGCACTTGAACCGCCTCGAAATGGGACAGGTTTTACTTCATTGTCAATGGGCAGCCCTTCAAGAAGAGTATTTATGTCATCAAGTTGTGCCATCGGCCATTGTTCTAATATAGACTTCGGAACAGCACCGTCTGCGAGTTCTTCTTGAAGCGGGTCTGATACCGGCCATTGTCTCATGTATGGTAAAATGGTTTTTTGAAGATGTCTCCTGAATGACGCAGCGGTGGTAAAGACCCGACCACCTGCTCTCAGCGGCAGAATTCCATTGCTGTCGACCGTGATAAGCGCCACTGGTAGCCTTGGTGCTATGGCAGCCTGCATTCGTGGAATAAAAAAACAGGGAAATTCATCTGTGACAACACAGATGCTCTGTTGTGAGAGCGCTTCCAATAATCCTTTTCCAGCACCCGGATGAGGTTCAATGTATGGGTAATAAATCACCGAGCTCTCTTGACACCGTTCGGCGTTATTTTGCATGCCTTCAATGATAAACTGGTGCGTCCTAAGAGATGCCCATCGGTATCCAACCCGTAAAGCTTCAAGAATGATGAGCGGCTTTTGATGGGCTTGTGCGATAGAAATGGCATGTTGAAGGCTGTAGTTCCATCGAACACGGCGGTGAGAAACCATCCAATAGATCACATATTGGCCATCAGATTGGATGGGGCGTTCATTTATTGGGTTGACTCTCAGTTCGGGTACTGTTTCTATCACAATGATTTCTCCATCAACTGCCATTGAATGACAAGGATAAGGATTGCTCGGGCCGACCAAGCAAGGGTTCGTATCCAATTGGTTCCAACGAGTTGCTTGTGTGCCACTGAGTCGAAACTTTGTTGTAAAGTGTTGTGCAAAGGCACTTGTAAAAAGGCAGTGCTGGCCCAGATCACAATCACCAGCGCAAGACCCAACCAAAGTTGCCAGCTTGGGATGTTGAGTGGGGTTGTTACCACCAGCAACAACGCTCCAACGGCTTCAATGAGCATTGCTGGACCGACCGCAAGACCAGTCCATTGAACATGGTATGCCTGATATTCGAGAAAAGCGTCAGAGCCCACATGTCCATGAAGGGGGTAGTGAACCAGCTGCACAAACCAAATCAATCCGGTCATGTAAAGTGTTGCGGCACTGTGGGCAATAAATAGAATCATGGAAGCACAAGCTTTGGGGAAGTAATTTTCTCACTACCCCATTTATGAACTCTGTCATCTATTTTTTGGTCGCAGATTTAAAGCCAAAAGTGATTAAGCGGCGGTCCAAGTCTATGGTCTGAATCAATCTCACTTATCGCATTTATCTCAGCTTGACTCAGAGTGAGATCACATGCTTGTATGTTGCTTCGGATGCGCATTGAGTGGCTTGACTTTGGTAGCGACATAATGCGTTGAGACTTAATCCACGCCAAACAGACAGCTTCTGGAGATGTTCTGTGATTTAACGCAATCCTATTAAGTGTCGGAAGTCGATCGCATTGACCACGCATTAGCGGTGCCCACGCTTGGACAAGGATGTCATTGACTTTACAAAATTGAACAAGTTCTGGAGATTGAAGTTGAGGATGGAATTCAATTTGATTGACCACTGGCATGATGCTTGCAAAATCCATAAGCATTTTAAGATGTTCAACTGAAAAATTGGACACCCCAATAGCCTTGACTTGGCCATCACTGTATAGACTTTCGAGCGCACGCCAAGTGTCCCTTAGTTTTGCCTTGATCGGCCAATGAACTAAGTACAGATCCACATAATCTAAGCTGAGTTTTCTTTTGCTCCGTTCGAAGGCAGCCAACGTGGAGTCAAAGCCTTGATCTGTGTTCCACACTTTTGTGGTGACTGTGAACTGCTCTCGAGGAAGGTTCGTTGACTTTAAGGCATACCCAATGCCTGTCTCATTGTCATAAAGTGTGGCAGTATCAATGTTTCTGTAGCCATTTTCAATGGCTATAGAAACACACTCAGTGACGGCTAAGCCATCTGGTATTCGGAAGGTACCAAGACCAATCTCTGGAAGAACATGACCGTTTGATAGGGTGTATGGCATGGCTAAAAACTCGATTGGAACACGGTGGCCCTTCAAGCGTAATTGCCTTTGAGGATTGAGCGCAAATAATTTTACAGATCACCAATTACGACCAGAACAAGAAAAAGTCAATTCCAGAGGGATTAGGTAAGCAGCAGGAAGCAGCAAATCTGACATGTTTACGTTACTATATATTGACCTGTCAATACTTTTTGATGGATTTTTGGATTTGTATTATGCCTGCTACATCATTTCAGCTAAAGCTTCAATCCCCTTTGCTACCTGCAAAACCATTTGTAAAGTGGGTGGGTGGCAAGCGCAGAGTGATACCGGAAATCCTTGAACGAATGCCTTCTTTGTTCTACAACTATTACGAACCTTTTATTGGTGGGGGAGCCTTATTCTTTGCCTTAAGGTCGATGGGTGCAATTTCAGATCATCACATCACCATTTCTGATACCAATCTAAGACTTATTCGTACATATCGTGCTGTTCGGGATGATATTGATGGTCTTCTTGGGCGACTAGATGAGATGCAGAAAAAACATTGTCACGGCTATTATTATGCTGTCCGGTCTTGGGAAATTGACAAAACCAAACATGATGCTGATGTGGCTGCATGGTTTATATATCTGAACAAAACTTGCTTTAATGGACTTTACCGGGTCAATAAAAAGAACCAGTTCAATTCACCTATGGGTCGGTATAAGAATCCAAAAATATGTGATATTGACAACCTTCGCGCTTGTCATGCACACTTACAAAATGTTGAGATTCTACATTCTCAATTTGACTATGTGTACGATAAAGCTTCCCTTCAAGACTTTGTGTACTTCGATCCACCCTACATTCCTGTGTCGTCGACTGCGTCATTCACAGCCTACACGAAAGATGGGTTTGGTCTACTTCAACAGAGTTTTTTGAGAGATATTGCTCGTGATTTGAAAGACCGTGGGGTTCATGTGATGCTTTCTAATTCTGAGTGCCCGTTGATTTATGATTTGTATGAGGATGGATTTAATATTGATGTTATTCAAGTTGGAAGAGCCATCAATAGCAAAGCCTCAAAGCGAGCGGCTGTTGGAGAGGTTTTAATTACCTAGTGAGGTACCGAAAGGTCTTGATATGCGCTATGATAGCGACATGTCTATTGTCTTTCTAAGTCATGTCAGAGATCCGATACCATGGAAAGCGGTACTCCAAAAGCACTTTCCCCATTTGAGGTTTTATCTCCCAGATGAAGTCGTTGATCCAGACACAATACGGTATGCTTTGGTTTGGGCTTATCCAGCCGGTGCTCTCAAACCGTACCGTAATCTTCAGCTAATTCAGACGCTTGGCGCTGGCGTAGATCAAATCTTGAATGACCCTGACCGCCCATCAAATGTACCCGTTGCTCGCCTTGAAGATGCTGGTTTGGCCACTCAAATGGCTCAGTATGTGTCTCATTATGTTTTACGGTATCATCGTCAGTTTGACTCCATCGAGGTAAAATCGAGTTGGTCAAAGTGGATTCCTGCAGAATACAAGGGTCGAGTTGGGATTCTAGGTGCAGGTATTTTAGGTGGAGCGTGTGCTAAAGCATTACTTGCGCTTGGTTACTCAGTGTCTTGTTGGCGAAATCGATCATTGTCAATGGAAGGGGTGAATGTCTTTACCGGTGCTGACGGTCTCAATGCGCTTCTTCAGCAAACCGATATTTTGGTTTGCCTGCTTCCACTTACCAATAAGACCAATCGAATATTATCTGCAAAAAACCTCTCTCAAATGCCAAAAGGTGGGGTTCTTATCAATGTGGGAAGAGGAGCTCATCTCGATGAAGAAGCGCTCATCCCACTTTTAGATTGTGGTCAACTTCGTCATGCTGTGCTGGATGTATTTGACACTGAGCCTCTTCCAGATGAACATCCCTTTTGGTCGCATCCACAAATCACAGTGACCCCACATATTTCTGCACTCACTGTGGCAGAATTTGCAGAAGGACAAGTCCTTGACAATATCCAACGCTGTGAGACTGGCCAATCACCACAGCACTTGGTCAGCCCAGAACGAGGTTATTAATATGTCTACTCTATTAACGGAACATCAACCGAACTTTGGTGTATATCACGGAGGCATTCATGCAGTTGATCCGAGAAATTACCGCCAAAAAAGCTTCTCTGATCTGTGGCTGCCTCTCAGAGAAAAAAGATGGCAATATATTGGTGTATACAGCGATTCCGTCATCGCAGGTCTTGCGGTTTTTCACGGTGGTTACTTGGGAAATATTTTTGTCTATGTTTATGATAGAGCGAGTGGTTTATTCTGGGAGCAGGAAAGAACAGCCGTTATGGCTGCTGGAATCCGTGTGGACAGAAATGTGCATACTGGAGTGGTTTCCTATATGGCCGAAGATGAACGAATCCGTATTGACAACGATCTTGAGCATCATTCTCGGCGTGTAGATGTCAAGCTTAAGCATGATGGACGAACTGTGGATATGCGTCTTGAAATAAAAGACGATTGGTCAAAGTTATTGCCGCATCAAGTTGTTACTCCAACTGCAAAAGGACAGTTCAGTTTTACCCACAAGGCTGCTGGTCTGCCCATCTTTGGCTCCATTTTAATTGGTGACCGTCGCATCGAACTTAATCCAGAAAGCAGTCGAGCAGCCATTGACTATACTGTGGGTTACCATGACCACAAAACCAATTGGAATTGGGCTTCTGCTGCTGGTCAGACTGATGATGGCACACAGATTGGATTGAACTTGGTTCATCCTGTCCATCATCCAAAGTTTCATGAAAATGTCCTCTGGATTAATGGACAGCCTCTGCAGTTGGGTGAAGCTCAGTTCAGTTATGGAGATCCTTCAAAACGAGATATTTGGAACATCCAAAGTCATTGTGGTCGGGTCAAACTAGACTTTCAGCCACTCGGACTTCGTGCTCAAAATATAAATTATGGCCTTTTGTCTTCACGATTCTTTCAACCCTTTGGATTGTACAGCGGAACTGTGATTGGAAATGACGGTCAGTCCTATCGGATTAGGGATATGCCGGGTGTCGCAGAAGAGCATTGTGCGAGATGGTA
>JAYYJC010000209.1:0-14264 GCA_036146655.1 Myxococcota bacterium
GTTGGTGGTTTTTACTTTATTGGCTTTGCTCCATATCATTCGAATAGCCAAACATGTCTTCTAAACTGACACTAGAGACCATATCAGACGGCCTTCGTAAGATTGCAGTACCATCACCAACCCTACCTCCAGCCACACACACTAACTCTTGGATACTTGGAAAAGACGGTGAATGTATCATTGTTGACCCAGCTGGGCATATCCCTAGTGTTCAACAAGCGCACATTGAGTTGCTTAAAAAGATTTCCCCCAAAGCGATACTCCTGACTCATCATCATCGGGATCATGTTGCAGGTGCCAAGGCCATTCAAGCCCATTTCGACATCCCAATATGGGCACATGCAAACAACAAAAGGTTGGTCAAACTCAAGATTAACCGTTTCCTTACGGACAACGAATTCCTGAATTTTGATGGCAGAGAGTGGCGAATTCTGTTTACTCCGGGTCATGCACCAGGTCATATAGCCCTATTGAACAAAAAGAATAGACATTGTATTTGCGGTGACCTTGTCGCAGGAGTTGGCACAATTGTTCTAAATCCGCCAGAAGGAGATTTAAGTCAATACCTCTCATCATTGCAAAGACTGATTGACGAAAATGTCACTTATCTTCACCCTGCGCACGGTCCATCAATCAAAAATGCCATCTCTTACTTACAGCACTACATCGACCACCGAAACCATAGAACGGCGCAAATGAAGAACTGCCTTAGCCAAAAGCCAGTCACCGTTCTTGAAATTGCAAACCAAATCTATCCGGAACACATTGGAACCCCTGTGCTCGCCATTGCTGGCCGACAAATATGTTGTCATTTGGAATGGCTTAAATCTGAAGGACAAGCCATCGAAACCGATTCAGGGTGGATTTGCACACCAGATTGAATTCGATTTAAGGTGGCTGGTCCAATGCCTTTAATCGCTTTTAAATCTGATAAATTTTTATATAAACCATTGTCATTTCTGTGCGTGACGATCGCATTTGCAGTGACTGGACCAATCCCAGAAATCGCTTCAAGTGAAGCAGCGGAATGGTGATTGAGTTCCAAAGGCAGCCCCCAGGCGTAAGCATAGGGATGACCAAATTTACATGGCTCTCCTGGCTTCAAGACCATACCGGGCTCAAGCAAGCAATCATATTTGGTTTCCGGATCAATTTTAGAACGGCAAGTACCCTTTGAAACCAGAATAGTTTCTGCTGGACTGGACTCATGTTGAAACCAAACGGGCATCCCAGTCAGATCTGCATGAGACGGTGTTATTCCTGAGAAAAGCAATAGGCCAAAACCCATCAACGCAAATGTTAGTCTGTGTATGTGGTCCATGCAGATTTCCATTTTGAAAGAATGTCATTTGTTTCTCCAAATGCCACAACGGAGACTGTCCTTTGGGTCGGTTGATTTGGTTTAATTTCAATTTGAATCTTGAGGCAATCCACTGGGAGCACACTGGGATGTTTAATGGCCCACTCAATCAAAACCACTCCAATCCAATCTTCAATTTCTTCATCAAGTGCAAGATGATGAAGGTCGTGAGCCTCAAGGCGGTATAAGTCGATGTGTAGAAATGGAACATCTGCGGGATATTGATTTGCGATGGTAAATGTAGGTGAAACAATGGGTTCCGGTATATTTAAACCACGCGCCAAACCCTGAGCGAATACGGTTTTACCTGCGCCCAATGGCCCATCGATGGCAAGCACACACGGCTCAGGAAGAAGAGATGCCAACTGCCTCATTTCTTCTGGCGATTTAATTTCGATTGTCCACATTTGGCCAAGTGTGAGCACAGACTCATCTCCGTCAACCTCCAAAAAAAAATAAAGTAACACCTATAGGCTAAGTCATGAACATGCGTTAATTGCCAGACCGAGGAGCTTGTTTTGGAATTTCTGTTCGAGTATGGTTTGGTCGCCGTTTTTTTGGGGTTAATTCTCACCCCTTTCGGTTTACCTCTGCCTGAAGAAATATCCATTTTGGTTGCTGGTGGGCTCACCGCCAACGGGCATGCCAACATCATCACAGCATGGATTGTTTGCTTTATCGGTGTCACTTTTGGAGATGTGATCTCTTGGACAATGGGCAGGACAGTCGGACTTGAACCAAAAGGCTTCGTGGGAAAATTGATCGGTAAAGAGCAGATCGATGAAATAGAAGATTTTTTTGACCGATGGGGTGCCTGGGCGATTGTAATTGCACGGCAGTTACCGGGGATGCGGTTTCCTGCTTTTTTCTTTGCGGGTGCAAGCCGTGTGCCGCTTCCAAAGTTTTATTTCATAGATGGATTATCTGCACTCGTTACAGTCAATGTTTTCTTTTATTTGGGTTACCAATTTGCAGGTACCCTTGAGCAAGTCAAACCCTATATCGATAACTTCAGACAGACTGCTTCAGTGCTGGCGACGATTGTCATGAGCATATTTATTCTAAGGATTGTATGGAAACGGCTTCGGAAGAAATGACACGGCCAAAAACCCATTTACTTTCAGATACGCCTGCTTGTTCTCGATGGATACAAATGGCTATCAACTTGTTTTGATGAAAAAGCAACAAATGTTCACTGTTAACCGCTGGAAGTTCATTGGGTATGTTCCCATTCTGAGCAAGTTTAGCTCCATTATCGGAAAGCTCAACAGATGGGAAAGACACAAAAACTTCCTTTGGTTTTAGCCAAAATGGCAACAACTTATGTCGCACAAAGTTTCGGCTCTGTCGGATTGGTCTTTTATCTCTGTCGGACAGAAAAGCATGTTTCCATAAGTGACCTGGGGACACAAATTCAGCCAATTGGTCAAATGACATCGCATGCAATAGATTAAACGGTCCAGATTGCAATCGCCGAAGCGCTATTAGGTGTCCTACCGTTCCAAGTTTTTTTGCGATTGCTTCTCCAAGTGTACGCACATAAGTGCCTTTTGACACGGTGGCCTTAAAGATGATGGTTCTCCCATCAATCGTCAACAGACTTAGGCTCTGAACAGTAATGGCTCGTGGTTGAAGTGACATTGTCTCTCCTGCTCGAGCATAGTCGTAGGCACGCCGCCCATTGACCTTTAGTGCCGAATACATTGGTGGCGTTTGAAGCTGCTCACCCAAAAATTGCTGAAAAACGGCTTCAATAAGATCTTGGCCTAATTTTGGGCATGGCTTTTCTTCGGTTATTTTCCCCTCGCAATCACCGGTATCTGTAGACTGTCCAAGTTTGAGTGTCGCCACATAGGTTTTGGTGTCTTCAGGTAAGAAATGGATAAGCCTAGTAGCAGTACCAATTGCAAGGGGTAATACACCTGTTGCAAAGGGGTCAAGTGTGCCTGTATGACCCACTTTTTTAATGCCAGTGACAGCCCTCACAATGGCAACCACATCATGTGAACTTAGCCCTGCTGGCTTGTCAACAACTAAAAATAATGGCTCAATTGCAATTCGTGCACGAGGCATTTGGACCCTATTCGTCTGAATCGCCGTGGTTATCAACGGGTTGGTTGCTTTCTTCACTCAAGGCATTGAGAGTGTCAATGACACTCGCAACCTGATCCTGTTGCTCGTCCAGATAAAACTCTAGTTTGGGACTGTATTTCATGCGAAGGGATTTAGACATAAGTTTACCAAGATAGCCGCTTGCACTGCGTAACCCAGCTTGTACATCGAGTGGATTTTCAGCATGTCCGAGTGGAAGAAAATAAACCCTTGCGAGGCGGAGGTCAGGAGACACTTTGACACGCAGTATTGAAATCGAAGTAACCCGAGGATCTCTCGGTGGATTTCTTAAAAGCACTTCGCTTAATGCGCGATGTACCTGTGTGGATACTCGTTCCGTTCTTGAAAAATCAGACATAGCGCACTTGTTAGCCCAAAACAGAAAGACTGTCAAGCCTAAGTCTCATTGGCTGGTTGGCTTCTTTCTAAGTGCCTGGGTGTCGGAGCTGTCCAGTAGCTAGTTTTAAGAAACTCAGATTGCAAGTCACCAATGTTAGTTTTTGGACCGATAATATCTAATGTAGCAAGTATATTTTGTCCACGCACGATGGCCTCTTGACGGCTTGCGCCACCACAAATCACATATGCCAAAGATTGTCCCGATTGAACACTGTCACCAGAGGTAATGTTCCAAAGAATATCACACTTGTTTGGGATTGTAGCGTCTCTTGTGGTTACCACCCCAGAAGACAATGCGATGATGTGAAGTCCGATTCGATGGCCCTTGAAACGAATTTCTGTTTGCTCCCAGTCTAACTCTTCGCCATGCAACATTCGGACTTGTCCATCAATAATGTCTGCGCCAATGGCATGCTCCACGAGTTGATGCCATGGCTGAAATCCGGGATGCAGTTGCAAAAAATAAGCTCTATGATCCCGTGTGATTAGGAAACGGGCAGAGATGAGTCCTTTCCACTCGAGTTTCATAATCAAAAGTGCCGCATTGCGTCTGACTCGCATCAACCATTCTTCAGACAATGTGTCTGGTGGAAGTTCTGTGAGATTTCTTCGAGCAGCACCTCTTTTTGTCATGTCGATTTCACCCAAACAGATTGGCATGTCGCCAGGCTGACCAAACATGATGGTTTCAACTTCAATGGCGTCAGTAACCAATTGTTCAATCACCAAAGGCCCATCACTGATCACACTGTCAATGTAGTTCATGGCATCATCTTGTGAAAAAAAGCGACGAGATTTGCTGCGAAGCGTTCGGACAACGACTGGACAAGGGATACGAGTCAGCCAATAAAGTGCATCTGCACGGTCTTCAATCATCTCTGAAGTGGGTACCACTTCTAGGCCCAAATCTGTGGCTGCCCATCGAACACCAACGCGATTGAGAATGGTTCTATACTTTTCGGGAGACGCACCGATAAACTCCATATTGGTTGCTTTGAGGATCGCCGATAATGCCTGGTTCCCTTCAGGATCACTCATGAAGGGCATATATGAGTCAGCCTGTGAATCCAAAGCGGCTTCAACCACTTGAAGTGTCCGTTGAACGATTTCAGTGCTTCGAGTCGGAATAAGAACCAGAAAATCTGCATCGTCACTCCAACTTGGCGGTATGCCTCCTCCATACAAAATGAGTCCCACAGAAGAGTGATATTGATGTAGTATTTGGATAGCTCTCTGTGCAGTTTTACCATTTGCAGAGATGATAACCCTCTGAGGATGTACGCTCATGGATGTGACCTACCAAGTGGTGATAGTTGGTGCGGGCAGATTGGGACGAAGCGTCTCCGCATTGCTGGCACTAAAAAACATACCACACCAAATCATAAAAAAGGGTGATGATGTCCCAGAAGCCGACATTTATTACTTGTGTGTTCCTGATTCAGAGATTGATCATGTGGTTCGATTGATCCCAAAAGTCGGTGTCTGTTTGCATGCTGCAGGAAGCATTGGACCAGAAGTGCTTTCTGCTCACCCTTGCCATGGCGTTTTGCATCCCATTATGAGTTTTCCAGGACCTGAGTTTGAAATACCAACTGGAAAAATACCAGCAACCTATAGCGGAATGCCGGAAGCCATGCAGAAAGCCTTCTGGTTGGGAGCGCAACTTGGTTTTACTGTTTATGAGCTTTCCGGAGACAGAACGCTGTACCATGCAGCTGCTGTTATCGCTGGAAACTATGCATCTGTTCTATTAAGAATGGCTGGGACATTGTTGTCTGAGTGCGGTGTCTCGGAACCACATCAAGCACTACTTCCACTCGCACAGATGTCTCTTCGAAGTGCTGCTCAACACCCACTTTCTGTCTCTTTGACAGGTCCAATTGCGCGAGGAGACACAGAAACAATTAACTTGCATCAAGACGCACTTGAAAAAAAGTTTCCACACATCAAAAATGCGTACAATGCTTTGCTGCTGGCCACAAATACTCAATTAAAAATTGAAGAATAAATAAGCCAAAACCGTATAAAAATACGTCATGTGTCATTATGGAAACAGAAATGGGTTTACGATTCTAATAATAGGACTATAATAGAGTTGACTGTAGGAGTAATCAAATTGCTTAGTGTTGTAATCATCGATCAAATCCGAAGAAAAGATCAGCATGAAGACGAGCGTTCTCGTCCAATGCTTCGGATTGAGCCTGAATATCCCACTCCCCCCGAAGAGGCCACTGTGCAAGAGAGTTGTACGGAAGAGTCAAACCGTGGTATTGCCATTATTGACTTCAGCATCTAAGCTAACAAACAAACAAAAGGTGATTGCACAACAATCGATTTGCAAATCATCGTTGAATGGGATAAGGAAAGGCGTCTTATCTATTGAAATTAAGAGGTGCAATTATGTCACGCGTATGCCAGCTCACCGGAAAGCGTCCTTACACAGCGAACAAAGTCTCGCATTCAAACATCAAAACCAAGAAGCGACAACTTCCAAACATCCAAACCCGTAAGATTTGGTACGCCGAAGAAAACCGCTTTGTTAAGCTGAAGGTTTCAGCCCGTGCGCTACGTACGCTTCAGCGAAAAGGTCTTTCCGAATTTGCCAAAGAGGCTGGTTTGGATCTGTCTAAGTACTAGCACTTAAACAACTGCACAGAATGTCGGTCTTTGGCCGACATTCTTAGTTTTATCAACCTTTTTCTGAACACTTCGCAAATCTAGATAAATTGACTAAGTAAAATTTCATGGACATGTTTTTTGACAATGGATTTCTGTTTACGCCATTGTATTCAATTTTTGAGTTTCCAAAAAACAACCCCGTTTTCAGCAGCTACACCCTCACCCAGTTCTGCTCTCAATGAGTTCTGAACATGCGCAGCGCAGGCTTCTTGGTAACGGTACGGAGTCAGGCATCGGCTGGGATCATAAATGACCCAGTCGATATTCAGCCAAGCCAAACTTTTTTTTGCCGGCGTGGTTGGATTCGGATCACCTTTACCCAACTCAAACATCCAGCGTAGGGCTGTGCTGTGATCTGGCCGTGGTGGATCTTGAGATCTGAGCGGATTGACCATTCTGTGCTTTGGCAGTGCAAGGGCATCCATAATGGTTTCAGACGACTCGAATGGAAATACAACTACCGTTTGGCTGTCTAAATCTCTTAAGTGTTTCTGTACAAAGCTCTCTGGTATGATGTGCCAATAAGTTGGCCTTTGGATGTCCTTCAACAACGGAAGAAACAATCCAAGTGCGACCACAATACCAGAAGTGCCCCATGCTGTGCTTCGAACCATCAATCCAGACACACTTGCTGCGACGATGAGTGACAAGCCAATTCCGGACACCGTTGCCAACCGGCCCCAGTCTTGTATCCACATGAACCAAATATGGATTGATGAAACGACCGATGATGGCGTTTCACTTCCGATGCAAGGTCCTAAACTTAAGGCCAAATACATCCCTGACAAACAGAAAATTGTCAACCAAAGCTTTGGTTTTTCTCTCCAGCACAACCACAGCGGTAACCCCATCCAAAGGACCAATGGGATACCATGCTGAGACAATTCTGCGCTCATTATCCCAAGGTTGAATGGTTCCATCCGATTATAATCGGTTGGACATTGAAGCTCCTGCCCATGAAACTGCCTGATTTGGGCCATGCGATAGAGCGGCCACGCTGTCAGAGTACTGACAATACCCACTGCCGCTACAAGCCATATATTTTCTGATTTTGTTGGGCGGTGTGCAAACCACAACACACCACCAAATGGCAATAGCAGTAGCAAAAATGGGGGATAAATTAACGCCCCCAAGCTGCTCGTAAGAATGCAACCCACCCAAAAAATTCGACGAATACTTTGAGATCTTTCATTGCCATTGAGATCTCGAGACAAAATACCCAAGGTACAAGCCATTGCGGTGACGAAAAAGGCGATTCCAACAGTTTGTATTCGCCCTTTGGCCATGTCAACATAGGGCCCACGCATCCAAAGTCCGCACAAACCTGCCATCACAATGCCATATGGTCCAAGCCCAAGCACTCGAGCTAACAAGGCCATCGATAAGCCGTTAAGTAGCAAATATGCTTGAAATGTGGCATTCCATTGCTGTGGCCAATCAAAAATCCAGTGTAATGGTGAAAAGAAGACTGCATCTGCCACATTGGGAAACTCGATGGTGTGATGTTTGGGTTCTGGATAATTAAATGAACTGAGCCATTCGAATCCTGTTTCTCCGAGCAGCGCTCTTGACACATGGTCGTAAAAATATGGCGAAAGCACGCTGTCACCAGTCAGGCGATGGGCAAAAATCCTATCATCAGTCAAACCAAAGATTGCCCCAAACCACAGTCCAAAACACAGAACCACAAGCTCGGGCCAATAGCGGCGAATCATTGTTCCAGCTCCCAAACAAGGGTATCAAAAGCGAGTGTTTTTGGTTTTCCAAAAGTTTCAGTTATGTGTTCAACGACCCAAGAGTCACAACCGGCTTTATTCACAGCGCCTTGCAAACATCGAGACGGTTCATAAAATATGTACTGCATATTGGCTTTCTGAACATCTGTACTATCTGGAACAACATCAGGTTTTCTGCCCCTTCCTACTTGATAGGCCCAAAGGTAAAACACCAAGTTAGATCGAGGGGGATCGGTCGGTCTGAGAGGGTTCATACGATTGTGCGTTGGTGCTGAAAGCGCTGACAGAAATTGACCTGAACGGTCATACGGAAATTCGACTATGTTACTGGGTGCTTTGTCGTCGAGAAAAGCCACAATGGCACTGTTTGGTACCGTGTGCCACTTTTTGGGGTCCATGTATTCTCCCCAAAGGGGTTCTCCAGCTGACCAGATAACCCATGCGCCCAAGCCAATCCCAATCACCCTTTTGAACGGCCATTTGCTTCGGACAATACCATCCACTGACAGACCAGCCAGTACCGCCAACACAATGGCACCAACTGTGGCAAACCGACCGTAATCGTGAAGATGAGCAGCTTGACACCAGATCGGCTCTGCAAGCTGTTTTAAAATTGGTACCCAACTCCCAGTAAGATCTTCTAGTGGTGTAAGACGCGGACAAGGCCCCAATGACAGCATCCCGTAGGCACTGGCCACAATGCATAATAAACCGCCAACCACCCTGTTGTGACGGTGAATTAGGCAGATGGGTAAAATCCACCAAAAAACTGCCTGTATTCCAGAGTAAGAAAGGCCTTGTGTGGGCTCTGCTGTGGTTCTGAAAAGGTCCTGCCAAGCCACCGCATTGTACCGATCTGGGCAACTTAACTGACTGCAATCTTGCGCTCGATACTGCGCAAACCACATCGCTTCGAGAAGATCATAACTCCACCATAAAGCAAGACCGGCTGCACATACTGGAAGCAAAAGTCCCAATAAACCACCTCTCCAGATTGACATCAGGGCGGGAGGAACACCCACAGCGATGAGTAGGGCTAAAAAAGGCGGGTAAGTCTGAGCAGCAATTACGCCCAAAATGGCAGCAGCAAGCGCAGATACCCCTCTTTGCAAGTGTGAGTATTTTTCAAAACTTCGGGCGTTTACGGGAAATGCCCACAATGCAAAAACCATAGCCATGACCGCAATACCAGGCGTGGCGACATTCATTCGTCCCATGACCAAATCAACCCAGACCGGCCTGAGTAGTACCCCAGAGATACCAGCGACCAAAGACCCAATTGCACCGGCACCAATGACGCGTGCAAAGAGGTTAAGAGATATTGCATTGATGAGCACAGCCGTAGAAAGAGCCACCCCCCATTGCTGCGGCCAATCAAAGACCCAAGCCAAAGGAGCTGCCAATACAGCGTCTGCCAATGCTGGAAACTCCACTTCCCGTGGATGAGGGCTGGGATAATCAAACCCACGAAGTGCTTCGTAGTCTAAACCACTTTGCAGTGACCGAGCCACAAAGTCATAAAACCAAGGTGTCACAACATTGTCAGTGGCAAGTCTGCCTGCAAAAACGAGTTCACTCGATGTCCACATGGGGGAAGTAAACCAAAGCGCAGCCACAATGGTCAGTGCAAGAGACACCCACTGATCATATTTAAAAAGATCTGCATTTGTGATTTCTGTATTTTTCACTACAAGTGAAATAACCCCTAGTGAGATTAAATGGGATACACTGTCCTTGAGATGTTCCTATTTATCACAACGCTGGCTTGTTTATCACCCACTACTGCTGTCGAAAGCATCGATTGGACACTATCGGAAGGATGGGATCGTCAGCCTTGGGAAGCGGATTACAAGGCTCCTAATGGCCAAAGTCTTCGCTTAAAAACACGAGTCAATATTCCGAGCGACTATCCCATTGAAGGCAGTCAGCTTCGTTTAAGCGGCTTATGGTGGTCTGCGAGTGCAACGGTCAATTCCACAGCGATTGACAGCGTCTCCGGAGGCATCATCCCAGTGACAATAGACATTGGGCCCCACCTAAAGCATGGCGAGAATGACATTGAGTTGTTGATCCAGCCGCCTTCTGGCTTGTCTTCTCTGCTTACTGGCGGCTCTTTGTCTTCCGTTAATCCACAATCCAATGCATCTTTGCTGGCATCACCACCGGTGCTTCAACTTCGGCCCAAACAACACATCAAAAGCAGTACCGTCAGTGTGGATCAAGCCGGAATTCACCCTTGGGCTAAGCTTAGTCATGCCTTGGAGGGTCATTTTGTGCATTTTGAACTGTGTACAGAAGAATCCTGCTTTCTTGATTTTGGTGAGGCCAATGTGAATAACGGTGTCGCCACACTCCCATCCGCCAACTGGGACAAACCCAACTGGGGGTTTGCTGAGCCTGTATTTTATATTCTCAAAAGCACTTTAAAGTCTCCGTCCGGTACAACGCTTCATAAGCATCAAACACGAGTCGCCCCACGAAAACTGGATCAAATCGAAACTGGTATTGCCATTAACGACACGCCTATTCCGCTTCTTGGGGCTCGAATGGTATACCGCATTGGTGGTGAAGACTGGTCAATGCGCATGAAAAAATATACCCAAGGTGGGGTCAATTCACTCGAGCTTCACGGTGAATGGCTTAAAGAGGACTGGCTAAATAGAGCCGATGAGATGGGAATACCTTTGGTGGTTGTGCCACGGTGCATTGGCCGCTGTAACATGCGAAAACCAGGGACAACAGAAGGAAGAGAAAGCATACATGAAGCCCAAGACGCTCGAATGGTTAGTGCATTCCTAAATCACCCTTCTAGGGTTCTCTATGCACTTGAAGGCCCCGTCAAAAATATCCCACTGTGGACCGAGGTACTTCTTGACGACCCACTTCATACACCTGTGGCTGGACATCACTTTCCGGCTCGCATTTTGAGATTAGAGCGTGGACCAAATGGATTTGAACCCCAATGTCAGCCCAAAGACTGTACAGGTGCGTGGTTAACTGAAACCACAATGCGTTTGGCATCGGCCGATGTCCCATGGCAAGATGTCGCAAAAGAATATGAAAAAGCCATTCGGTTGGGCAGCGTTGGTGGCATTGTCCCCACACCCAACACCAAACAGGTTAAGCAGTGGCAATCCGCATGGAAACCACTTTCGGAGAGGTTGGCCATTCCGCAATTGTCCGAAGGCCCATTCCGAGCAGCTGCTCAACTAGAAGTGAAAGGACTCAAACCTTATGCAGCACTTGAGATCAATCGCTCAAACCGACATCCCATTGTGGTCACTGCCAATTCTGAAGGCATTGCCAAGATTAAATTATGGGCTGAAGGACAGATAGAACTGAGATCTGACAATGAAGTTCGTACACTTCAAGTCCAAAGTGCACAATGGAACAACTTTGAATACAGTGGTGAAACCAATCGTTTTAGCTGGTAAGTCTCAAAACTTAATATGTTTTTCTAGGGATAGTTAATCACTCAAAATTTTAGACCCGATTCCTCTTTTTTACCAAAAGGGTCCCATTTAAATCGATTGTAAAACAAGTATACTGGGACGGTGAACACGGGTTGCGAAATGATTCTAAAGTAAGAAGACTTAAGACTCAATCGACATGTTCACATTCTGATAATGTACCAAGTCCAAATGAAAATCATCCATCATTGGGTTGCATCAAGATGGCTTCTTTGACCTTAAGTTCAGTCACTGCGGAAATTCTCTTTCTCATTAGGGCGAACTCAACAGCCTCTGCCAATGCGTCAAAACGGCTAAGTTGTTCACAAAACCGCTGATAACCGTAATCAACAGCACCCTTTGTCGTGATTACAAAAATCCAGTCCGAAGACTGTAATAGTAAAAATGCCCAGCTGAGATGCTTGTGAAGACGAATTGCTTTTTGTGTGGGTTTACGAGCGGCCTGTAAGGCATCTGAGAGTTGATGAAAGCGATGTTCGGCACGGTGAATACATTGCCACATCCATTTGCTTTGATCATTCCACCAAACACGGTGGTCACCCTCTGCTCCCCATGAACCTTCGCCTAGCCAAACCACTTTATCCACGTCGGTTTCTCTAATACGACGGTCGGCTGTAGTTGCGTCAATGTGTGGGTGTTGGCCCAATAGATGCAATAAGTGTTCCAAGAACTGAGGCCCCTCAAACCACCAGTGTCCAAAGAGTTCAGCATCAAAACAGAGGGTTAATGTTGCTGGCCGACCAAAAGGATGTGCTGACAGCCACGACTCAATTTTCTGAAGATAGTCGACCGCATGTGCTCTTGCTGTTAGACCGGCTGAAGCAGGGTGATATAGTTTTTTCCCCCCTAGCCCAATGCCTCTATCGGTTACTCGCCAGTACCGATGTCCTTGAGTGTCCTTTCGTTTGTGAAACTCCAAGTATGCAGAATCTCCTGGATACCCACCATCCGCTGACCAAACTTGCGCACAAGCTTCAGGATGACGGGCCAATGCGACAATTCGTGAATGTTTCCCCATTGTATTGACACGGTGAGGTTCAAGGACAGAACGCCACATAAACTCCTGATATTCGGACACTGCGTCCCATGTGGTTTTGTGGAAGACACCGTGCTTGACAACCCCTTCTGAACGGGCTGCATCAAACAAATCTGACTCTACAAAAAAATGACTGACTCCACAACGCTCCAAAATGCGATCAACCCCGTATCGCAACCTTTCTGGACCGCCTGAAATGGGATCTCGTCGCATGATTTGCGGTCGATGAGAGCATTCCGGTAGCCAAATCCCAGAACTGCATTTCCCCAAAATCCTCTTAGAAATTTGACGCCCCACTCGAATTTGATGTTCAAGTGTTCGATCTGAAGTCAGCAGAGCAGCATAGGGATGTGTCGCTGGACCGGATAAAATTTCAATTTGTCCTCGATTTTGTGCTTTGGCAAATGCCTGAGGAATGTTGTACTTGATCTGAGAATAAAGCTGTTTCAGAGTCTGATAATGCTTGAACCAATATTTTGAGGTTTCACAAATGTCCGAATCAATATGGTCTTTGGCAGCTCTCTCAAGCCGTTCATCAATGTACTGTAGAAGCCTGGCTTGAAAACCTTTGTCAGCAAGTTGCAGCAGTAAAATTGGGGTAAGACCCAATGAAAAAGAGGCAGAAACCTTTCTCCGAGACAGGCGTTGAAGCATACCGATTAAAGGGAGATAAACCCCAACAGCGGCTTCCATCAGCCACACTTCACCATGAGGCCAATGCCCGTGTTTTAAAACATAGGGCATATGTGCATGCAGGACCAAACACACCGCTGGTTTTACTGTAGGCATCTAACGGTTCTCCATTGCAGAAAGCTCAAGTTCGAAGGACATGGTCTCCCCACCCCACAAGTTTACATCAGTCATAATGTTGATACAGGTTCCTTGAAAGGACATATCATAGCCATCTAATGTCATCATTGGAACTTCATTGGGATAGTACAGCACCCTTACTGGTATCGAAGATTTGAGCTGAGTACTTGCACTTCCAAGGGTCCAAACCATGCATCTCACATCATCCTCAATCCCAGATCTTCTCAGGCCGATGCGTCGATAATCATTTTCAAACTGCAGATAACGGTCATTGCTGAAGATTCCATCTACATTCCAGTTTAATTCTATGCCAAGTACAGCAGTGATCGGTGCATCAGAGCGATTCCGTAGTCGATAAAACACATGGATAGAATTGCTGTGTTGTGATATGTTCAAGACCTTTTCAATGGTCAACAATCGTTCACCTTGTCTGGTTTGAACATAGCCAACGCGCTCAAGTTTCAGAGACAACAAAGACGGTTCGGGTTTATCGAACTGAATGACACGGTATGGAGAAATATGAAAATCTCCAATTGTTGGCTCTTGACCCCGACGAATGTTGTATAAAGTCAAGTGTGTATAATAAATGTGATCGACGAGGCATCCGCGAAGATGTTTATCGGGAACAATATTCTATTGAACATTTTCTTTTGTTGTCGGTG
>JAYYJC010000210.1:0-3232 GCA_036146655.1 Myxococcota bacterium
CTGTACGCGCAATGGGCATGCAAAACCGTGATGTCCAACTCATGTTTCTACTTGAAGGAACCATAATGGGGCTGTTGGCTGGCATATGTGGTGGGCTACTAGGTGGTGCTTTAAACTACTACCTGAGCTATACCGGAATTGACCTGTCTTCCAAAGCAGATACTTTTGGTGAAGTGCCTATTCCAACAGTCATTTACACCGCCTTTTCGATATCACAAATATTATGGGCGATATCATTTGGCCTCATTGTGGCCCTTTTGGCCTCCATTTGGCCTGCTCAACATGCGGTTTCGATCCATCCCGCTGATGCGGTCAGGCGGAATTAATGCTTTGGTCGCTCGCATTTCGAAATGCCAAACGCAATGTGCGTCGGTCTGCGCTGACTGCCACTACGGTATCACTTGGGTGTGCCCTCCTGATAATTGGACTCTCCTGGTTGACAGGTGTACACGGCTCATTCATCCAAGCCTCAATAGAATCTGCGGGTCTTGTCAGAATAGCCACCCAAGATTATGTCCGCCGAGAAGCATTGCTGCCAATTGAATACAACTTGGTGAACACAGATCCGCTGATCCAAAAGCTTAACGCCATTGAAGCTGCGGACCACATCTATCCCAAAATTACACAAGGTGTGGCAGCATCCAAAAATGGCACAGAAATTGGCGAAGTTTTTGGGCTGATGATTGGTGCACCACTCGACTATTTCGAACAAATCCTCAACCTACCAAACAAACTGTCAAAAGGCTCTTTCTTTGACGGACAAAACAACAAACAGGTACTAATTGGTCAAGCGCTTGCCAAAGACATGAACATTGAAGTGGGAGACGAAGCCATCTTCTTGGGTCAAACGCAGGACGGCTCCATCTCTCCCATCAAAGCTACCGTTCAGGGAATTGTGGACACTGGAAATGGAGTTTTTGACCGACAAGCGTATGTGCCACTGAACACCGCTCGGTGGATGGCAGATATCCCAGATGGCAGTACTGAGCTTTTGATTTACAGTAAGAGTGACATCAATGGGTCTACATTGGCCAATCGAATCTCACAAATCCCATCAGATGAACTGGCGTTGCTCTCTGGCTCCTTGGATGAGGAAGGAGAAGTCTCAAGGCTAAAAATTCAGGTATGGGATGACCGAGAACCCTTTGGAAGCACGCTTAAGCTCGCCAATTTAATCAATGGCATCATGGCCATCATCATTGTTTTCATCACGGCACTTGGAGTACTCAACACAATGATGATGTCTGTTCTCGAACGCACAAATGAAATCGGTGTACTCAGAGCGTTGGGAATGAAAGGCAAGATGGTGGCACAGCTCTTTATCTTTGAAGCCATGATCATCTCAAGTATTGGTGGTGTAATTGGCTCAGCAGTCGGTTCAGCAGTATCCATCTCAATGCAAAGTTCTGGGATAGATCTCGGCAATATGTCTGCCAACTTACCCGACACCATGCCCATAAACACCACCCTCTATCCTCACTGGGACATTAATCTTGCACTGGCCACGACACTTCTAGGGCTGCTTATGGCACTTATCGGCGCAGCAATCCCTGCAATCCGAGCGGTAAAAATCGAGCCTGTGGAAGCCATGAGAAGCAAGCATTAATGCCTTGAGGTGTTAGTGTATTCATTCTTCCAATAGGAGCACACAAATGCCATTCCTTTCATTATTGCTCAGTTTCAGTTCGTTGAGTATGGCTGCGCCAACTGCCGACGAAATTCTTGCGCAGATAGATCAAAACATGAACTATGACACCCGAACAGCTCAACTCCAAATGACAGTGACCAAAGGCCGCAGAGTCAAAATATTTGAAATGACATCTCATGGCCGAGGCGCAGATGAAGCGGCCATTGAGTTCAAAGCGCCCGCCAGAGACAAAGGAACCAAGATGCTAAAAAAAGGGGACGAACTCTGGATGTATCTTCCGAGCATCGAACAGACGCAACGCATATCCGGTCACATGCTGCGACAAGGCATGATGGGTTCAGACATGAGCTACGAAGACATCTTGGAGTCCAGTGCGCTAAAAGACATTTATACAGCCACGGTAGTCGGAGAGGAAACCATTCTGGAACGACCCGTTTACCGCCTCGAACTGATTGCAAAGAGCAATGAAGTGGCGTATGCCAAAAGAGTCTCTTGGATCGACTCTGAGTTTTTGGTCCCCGTGAAGGAAGAACTGTATGCCACATCCGGAATGCTCGTGAAGGAATGGACCATGACAGATGTCATTGACATCGAGGGTCGAAAATTTCCCACTCGAATTGTAGTGGAGGACAAATTGCAGGCCAACTCCAAAACTGAAATGCAATTCATTAGTGTGGATTTTAAAGTCGATGTTGAGGATGAAGTATTTTCACAACGGTGGTTGGAGCGCTAGTCAAGACAAGATGCCAAGAATAACAGACCCAAATTGCGAATCTCATTAAGCGTTCGATTGGGGTTAAGGGTCAAAATCATCAGACAGTTTCAGATGAAAAAAACACATTGTCGGCTTTACTTCAACATACTCCGAGCCGCCTTTATCTTGGTGTGGCAACTGTCAGGGATTTCAGAAGACAGACCTTCTGTATTTTCAAGCAACCAAAGCATGTCTGTCAATGCAAGTTCGGCACTCTCTGCATCAGCAAAACGTCCCCTTGCTTTACAATAGTATAGTGCCCGATCTTGACGTTCCCTTAAGTCCAAACGAACAGATTCTTGTTTCAGATTTTCCAGTTGTTCATGTATCTGAGTTTCGGAATATACGCCGTTCATACCGGGATAATTTGAGTTTTTTACCAAAAACATCGACTGTTCACACGACTTTTGTTGAATGTGAAGCTCTCCCCTTTTGTCTGAACGAGCTTTAAAACAATTCTGCTCATGTGCCAAAATTTCATCCATCCATTCCATGGCGTCGAAATGCCGCTGTTCAAGATATTGGGCAAACGACTCAACGAACGCTTGCTCAATCATGGGGGTTGGCCGATCGATCCAAAAGGTCGTTGCTGAAAAGATACTGGTGACTCCTCCCAAAATAACGGCAGGCTGTCCAAGGCTCTGATTGGTGTTCCATACCCCAATGCCCACCCCCATTCCAAGAATGCCAAGACCAAGGCTGGCCAAACGAACATTTTTAAGCTGTGGCTGATTGTCATTCATCCATTCTGTATAGGTCTGAACGACATCGCCATTGGCACGGCACAACTCGAGTTCATGTAAAAAACGAGACTGCGCTTTTGTGGTTTG
>JAYYJC010000211.1:0-2268 GCA_036146655.1 Myxococcota bacterium
TATGTCAGTATTAAAGGAATGACCATCCAAGCAGGCGTCAGAACCACCATCAAAAACGAACCCAAAGGTTTTTACAACGCAACAAGTGGTGAATTAAATGATTTTGATGTGAGTGGCTTCAAGACGATTGCATTCAATAGAGATGTCGGGGATCGAATCAATGTGTTGGTTGAAGTGTATGGCCATGTGGCAACGCCATACCAGTTGGACTTTAAAACGCCATTTATTAGATATGCCTACGAATAATCAACGCCTTTCTAAACAATAAAGTCAAGCTCAACCTGGCGTCAGGCTTTCATCAATATTTAGCCATAGTCTCCTTCAGATTCTCGATATAGACATCGAGCATGTCCATGAAGCGCTGTGTGGCGATGGGTTTGACCACCATCCGCATCAAACGGGGCACCGGAAGAATGAGTTTGCCTTCATTTTCAAAGTGAATGTGGGTCCCCCCAGTTGCGGTTTCACTCAACTGCCAAAGCCCACCCATTTCTGCATTGCCACCCACCACAGGCGACCAACGCACCCACTTTTGGTCCGAATCAAAGGTGTAGGTTGAGGTGTACATAATTTGAAGATGCAACTTTTGAATACCCATGCGTGCCATCTCCCAGCGGTAGGTGTCATCGGAGAGTTTGACCACTTGGTCAACTTTGGGAAAATGGTAGACTGACCTCGGCACATCGGCAAGCAAAGCATATGCCTGATCGATGGGTGCAGGCACACTAAAGTCAATTGTTTTGGAAATGGGAATAACAAGGCTCATGACACACACAGTTGAACAAAAGAGGTTCTTAAAATTACCACACTGCCGTCTAATTTAAAATCTAAAGAGTCCTCACGGCACATCAAATCGGTCTAAAGACAAATTTTAAAACAGATGCATAGAACATCACGGCCAATGGATAATTTTAAAATTTGAACTTCAAACCAAAATAAGAAATGGAACAGCCAATGGGTGAACGCCAAACCAATTCTTGAAATGGACAACCTTTGAAACATGTCAATCGAACAAAACCGAAACACATTGTCTAGAGTGCAATGTGTACACAGTCTCAAAGTCATCTGCAATGGTCTTTTACCAAACGAAATGAGACGATTTTCACTTCAAGATGGTTCTGATCAATGACCACTCCACCATGAAATGGATGGTAACATGTTATTTCCAACAACTTTTCCTTTCAACGACCCATGCAATCCAGACACATCTTTCCAATGTTTTTGAACGGTTTGGTCACGGTTCAAATGGCCTGTTTAAAAGAGCAGAAATCAGTTCCGGCAGTTGATTCCTCAAGTGCATCCATCAATGTCTACACATTGGATAGCGGTGAACCTGAAACCGCACATCAAGACACCAGCATGATTCAACCACACATGGATCTCGATGGAGATGGCGAAACACCGTTACAAGGAGACTGTAACGATAACGATCCGGAAATATACAGCAATGCAGAAGAACACTGCGATGGAGTCGATAACAATTGTACGGGTGATGAAAGCGACTGCACGGCGTTATTTTATCTGTCTCAAAACGGCGTTACTGTCGTTTGCCCCGATGCACACATTGGCGACATGGGATTGGTTGACAACAAAATGTACACAAAACGAGACAGAAATGAACTCGACACCATTGATTTAGCAGAGGAGTTCGAAACCAGCTGCATTACAGGGGTGACAAACTTAAGCAGTCTCTTTGAGGGCCGTAGTGTATTTGATGCAGATATTTCCAGTTGGGATGTCAGCACGGTCACTGACATGAGTCGTCTTTTTAAAGACGCCAGTGTATTCAACCAAGACATTGGCCAGTGGAACACTGAAAATGTAACCAACATGGTGTATATGTTTCATGGAGCGTCTGGCTTTAACCGTAACATTGGTCCATGGAACACACACCAGGTTACTGACATGTCTTCGATGTTTACAAATGCCACATCCTTCAACCAAGACATCGGGCATTGGAACACTGAAAATGTTAACAGCATGGCTCGAATGTTTCAAAATGCCACATCCTTCAACCAAGACCTCAGTCAATGGAACACACACTCCGTAACAACAACACACAAGATGTTTTACTTCGCATCTGAGTTCAATCAGAACATCGAAACATGGGACATTTCCCAAGTTACAGACATGGGTTTTATGTTCTATGGCGCCACTCAGTTCAACCAACCCATTGGCAGTTGGAACACTGAAAATGTTACCCTCATGTCCTATCTATTTGGACAAAGCAGTCAATTCAACCAACCCATTGGGGGATGGAATACCAGT
>JAYYJC010000212.1:0-14531 GCA_036146655.1 Myxococcota bacterium
CTCAAGCATAAACTACCAAGAGATCTATTATTTTATTCCGTCTTCCGCAGTTGATGACCTAGAAAGCAGCTCTCCGGTGAGCATAGACCAAACGAATGCAGACAATCGGTGCATTTGCCCTGAAAGCACCTGCAGTTATGATTGTCGATTGAGAAACGATTTGTCTCAAAGTTGTGAGGCGGATACCCGTGACACGGCCTTGGCCTGTGATGAGGACAACCAAGAACCCTACGATCCAACTGGAACTGAGTTTAAGGGGAGCGACTCTAACAACCCTGTGACTTATTTTTACCAATACGCCTTTGATTGTGATGACGAAGACAATGGTGTTTACCCCGGTGCCACCGAAGAGTGTGATGGGGTACTCAACGATTGCAATCAGGTATGTGGAGACAATCCATCAGATTGTGAGGTCTACACATCTGCGACACCTCAAGACGAAATTGATTTGGACAATGATACATTTGTGGCATGTTCTTTCCAAGGTGGTACTTGGCGGGGATCGAGTGCACCTCAAGTGGGCTCTGACTGTTCACCCAATGACCAAAATGTATTTCCCAATGCGGTGAGTGTTTGCGACGGGCAATACAACGACTGTAATCTTTGGTCCTCCAAGCACATTTATGCTGTCGACTTCAACAACGACGCCACCATAAGTGCAGACGAACTCGCCAATCCCATCGATGACTGTTACTGCAATACCGATGCCTGTGATGTGAGCGGAGGCGACATTTGCCTCGACAGCAATGGGGCCTCATGTGAGCCCAAATCGTACCCACTATTGGCGGAATACGATTATTCAACCGGTATTGGATGCTACTGCGTTGACGACACCTACACCGATTGTAAAGACAATTCAGGTGATGTGTGTGTGCCTGTCACGCAAGGTGATTGTTTTTGTCCGTCTTCAAATTGTCAAATCGACACCAACTCAGATGATGTGTCAGATTGTGTGGATTTACAGGGCAATGTGTGTGTGCCTGTCGACACGGATAATGATGGAGTCGCAGATGTTTACGGTTCTGGGCAAACGGCAGCAAATCAAACCATTAATGGAAACACCTATCTTGGCGTATGCAGTGGTCTAGAAGTCCTTAGCGAGTGTCAAGCGCAGATAGATTTGTTCAGTGCAGGCGCACCTGACGATCAAATCGATAATGATGGCGATTGTTATGTCGAGTGTTACAACGGGAACACCCAGTGGGCTGGTAGCCCCTCTCTGATTGAAGCGTGTACTGCAAGCACTGGGCTTGATCCAAATGGAACTCGCACACGGCCCATTTCTGGTTTAGACTGTGATGACAGCATTGAGCATGGACAGAGCATCTATCCCAATGCTGAAGAGATTTGCGATGGTTTATACAACGATTGTAGTGCTGCCGGATGGTCTGCCACATCACTGCCATCAGATGAATCCGACAATGACAGCGATGGTTATGTCATTTGCGAAATCGATGTCTCAGGTTGGGATGGCGATGGCACCGTTGTTGGTGGTGAAGATTGTGACGACAACAGAGACACCCGCTACCCCTCTGCCAATGAGATTTGTGATGGCATGTTTAACGATTGCGAGTCTGAATTTTTGAATGGCTTTGCAGGGGCCAGTGGAGAAGATTGTTTTTGTACAGACACCAACTCTTCCAATTGTCAGACTGCGACCGGAGACAGCTGTACTCCAGATGCCACGCATGAGTCCAGCACGGCCTCCAGTCACATCGAGTTGAGTGCACCGCCCGATGCCGCATTCCCGTACCAATATGTGGAGTGCTTTTGTCTCAATGACAACTGTAAAATTGATGAAGACGGTGACGGCCTCACTGATTGTTTGCATGCCGATCGTTCACGGTGTGAACCCATTGATGATAATGGGGATGGTTTTGCTGATACCTGCCTCACCGATACACCCTCAGATTTGGCGCAAACCTTTACATCGATTGCATTTTACTCAGATTATAACGACGGTGCACCTGGCAGAGAGATCGACGATGATGGCGACAATTATGTGGAGTGCAACTACAACAGCAGTCTGTGGGTTGGATCTCCCTTTGTTTCGGGCGGAAGCGATTGTTTCGATGATCAAGATGACTTGGGCGCCCGTGTCTATCCAGGGGCAACTGACCTCTGTGATGGGTTGTTTAACGACTGTACCGATGGAGACTTTTCTCTGACATCCATTCCGGAAAGTGAGCAAGACCTTGACGGCGATGGTTGGATTGGGTGTGATCCGGATGACAACTCAGTGGCCAACACGCCATGGTCGGTTGAAGTCGCTGAGAACCCAACGAGATACACTGACATCGATGAAGATTGCTTCTGTGGTGGCCTTGATTCAGATGGCGACAACATGTATGACTCGCCTGATACAACCAATTGTGTCGACTCAGCGGGTGTGGAGTGTAACCCATGTGCCAACCCTGCAGACCCAAGCCAAGACCTAGATTCAACCACATGCTTGGACGGGCTTGTCCAAGTGGGTGGTTTTGCAGATTGCAATGATACTGATGCAACGGTTTATCCGAGTGCTTTAGAATACTGCGATGGACAGTGGAACAACTGCGTGAATGCTGAGTCCAGCACCAGAGATGCACCGCTCGATGAGATTGACAACGATGGTGACGGGCAAGTGGAATGTCGGTATTATCAAGTGGATGCAGCGGGCTGTACATGCAGTGATTATCTCCGCTCAGATGCCACTCGAGATTGCGTGGATCTCGAAGGCAATGCCTGCACACCGATTGACGCAGATGGAGATGGTGAACCAGAACTCGAAAGCATTCCATGGGCGGGTACAGATGCCGTTACCTATGCGGACTGCCAAGATACTGGAACAAACGCCGCATCAGTGTATTATGGTGCAGATGAGGTTTGCGATGCTCAGTTCAATGACTGTTCTCATCCCATGATTGCGTCTAATCCGGTCACAGGTGGAAATTACCGTGGTGTTGTTTCCGATTGTCTTTGTGTTGAAGCGGATTGTAGAATTGACATCGATAACGACTCCATTTCTGACTGTGTTGATCTTGCTGGAGACATCTGTGACCCCGTGGATGTCGTTGCGCCGTTTAATTATGCAGACGACTGTACTGCTGAGTTAAATGATGCTGGAGTTGAAGTCAACAATGTGTCCTACAAAGGGGCGGTACCAGATTGTTATTGCGCAACCACCAATTGCCTGTCAGACACCAATTCGGATGGTGTTGTGGATTGTTATACGCCAACGGGTGATATTTGCGACGCCAATTACAATTCGGATGCAACTGGCTTTGAATCATGCGTGTCAGACGACAGCGATCTGCAGTTTTCTCAAGTTCTGGGAACCGATCCTTTTGAAGAAGTAGACAATGATGGTGATAACTATGTCGAGTGTACAGAGTTTGATCTCACCACTTGGCGAGATCAGGGGGGCTCTGTTCTTGTCGTCGGTGGTTCGGATTGCGATGATCTCGATGAGAATGTGTATCCGACAGCTGTCGAATTGTGTGACGGTCAACTCAATGCCTGTCCGTCAGACCCAGCAGACTATGTTGCAACAGATTTGCCCACGACCGAAATCGATGATGACGGAGATGGCTTTGTTGATTGCTCTCGAGATAATGGTGAGACATGGGTGGATGCAGAAACCGACCCCGAGAACGCCGCAGCACATTATGTGGATGACAATGACTGCTATTGTGATGGCGACTGTGCCCTTTATACCAACTCACAAGACTCTCCCGTAAACTGTATTGACTTGACAGGTTCTAGTTGTGAGCCTGATGTCAACAGTTGTGTCTCAATCGGTGGGTTTGGAGACTGTGACGATGACCCAACCACAGGGGTTTGGGTATTTCCAGATGCTCCCGGTTTGTGTGATGGTCGATACAACGACTGTTTGGATACAAACTTTAGCACAACCGAAATTCCATCAGACGAAGTGGACTCAGATGGCGATGGTTATGTGACTTGCTCTGGTTTTGACTCTGGCACTTGGACCGGTGATTCAGCTGTCGTTGGAGGAGACGACTGTGTGGACTCCGGAACCGCAGCTGAGACCATTTATCCGGGTGCGGTAGAAGAATGTGACGGTCTGTTCAACGACTGCGAAAACCTACAGCAAGATGCTTTCGAAGGTGTTGTGGGGGATTGCTATTGCCAAAGCAGTGATTGTCAGATTGACATCGATGGCGATACAGTATCGGACTGCCTTGATTCGAGTGGCAATACCTGTGATCCAATTGATCGAAACTTAGATGGCCTGGCAGATTACTGTACCGAAAGTTCTGTTGCCATCGTACTGAATGGAATTGACCACTTTGGGGTTGAAGCGGAATGCCATTGTCCCACATCTGATTGCGAGCTTGAATCAAGTTTGGACAGCAATTCGACTCTTGATTGTTTGACCCCGGAAGGACTGGTGTGTAATGCACAAGATGATGGTTTTGGATTTGCCGAAGACTGTGCCATGGGTGCGTTTAGTCATGTCTTTACGGGTTACAATGGGGCGACCTTAACGGCGCCAATGAATGAAATTGATCACGACCGAGATGATTATGTAGAGTGTGCTTATGGTGTGGTGGCATGGCAAGGTTCCCCAAGCGTCATTGGAGGCGATGACTGCTACGATTACGATGATTTGGTTTATCCGGCAGCGTCGATAGAGTACTGCGATGGACAGTACAATGATTGTTCTGACCTTTTATACGACACATCACTCGGTCATTTTGAAAACCTTGCTCCACCGGAAGAAACAGACGATGACTCAGATGGATTTGTCGAATGTGACCGAACTTACAATGAGACTTGGGTCAATCCAGATATTGCGCCTGTCACCGGATTTGGGGATTGCGATGACACTGAAAGCCTAGTCTATCCATATGCGGATGAGATTTGTGATGGCCAGTTTAACAATTGTGAAGACACCAGCTATGTCGCTAACAGCGCACCTGACAATGAAATTGACACCGATGGTGATGGTTATGTCGTGTGTACTGACTTTGACTCCAGCACTTGGGGTGGTGATGGCAATGTGATTGGTGGTTCTGATTGCGACGAATCTCTGACAACTGGCAGCACGGTTTATCCCAATGCACCTGAAGTGTGTGATGGCCAGTTTAACAATTGCGACCATCCTCAGCAGTTTGACTTTCTTGGAGTGGTATCGGATTGTTTCTGTCCATCCTCTGACTGCCAAATTGACATCACTGGAGACGGAATATCGGATTGTGTGGACTCCGACGGATTGACATGTACGCCGGTGGACACCGAGGGAAATAACTACGCTGATTCCTGTGAAGCGTCTCTCACAGCCATAACGGTTGCAAATAATGATTATTACAGCATGGAAGTGGGCTGTTACTGTCCAACCGAAGACTGTCAGTTGGATGTGGTTGACGATGACTATACTTTTGATTGCATTACACCTGACGGCTATGAGTGTCCAAGTACGGTGGCCACCGACAACGGACTGGGCTTTGCCGAAGACTGTGCCAGCCTTTTAAACGCAACCATTGCACCGCATGAGTTTCTTCAGGACAATGGTCTGGCACTCACGGCGCCATTCTTTGAACTTGACAATGACTCTGACAATCATGTTGAGTGTGAATATGTCGCAGCAGCTTGGGAAGGGTCCTTAAATATACAGGGCGGCTCAGATTGCGATGATGCTGATGACACGGTCTATCCACTTGCCGATGAGGTCTGCGATGGGCAGTACAACGATTGTGACAATGGATGGGTGGCCAATGGGGCACCTGGCGATGAGGTTGACAACGACGAAGATGGTTGGGTGGAATGTACCCGAGAATTGAATGTGGAATGGCAACCTTGGGATACTGCGGAAGAGCCCAATATTGTCCACGGATCTGATGGTTCTAATCCCTTGGCACCTTATTGTGTGTGTCAAGATGAGAATTGTACCGCTGGTTGTGTTGACGAGGCCGGAAACGACTGCTTTGTGACCCCTGGCTACTGTGACCCTGTGGTCTTTACTTACTGGGGAGATTGCGATGACACTTCCGATGTGGTTGCGCCATTTGCTGCCGAGTTTGAGTACAGCGATGGTATCTCTTTAAATGCCTCGCTCTGCATGCGTGATGCAGATTATGATGGTTATGGTGACAGCAACATTGACACCTCAAGCGATCCGACCGATTTGTACGCAGGGCATGATTGTGATGACTCCAATCTATTGGTTCGTCCTCAACAGGATGAAACTTGTGAAGCCATTACAGAAGAACAGATCGATTCTGACTGCAATGGGGATGTCAATACGGCTGATTCGCCATATGGCTTGGTCAATGCACTGCAGAACCTCTATCGAGACGCCGATCTGGATGGATTTGGTGACCCTTCAATAGTGGCCACGCCGGCCTGCGTGGTGGCGTCTGGCTTTGTGTTCAATGCAACCGACTGTGATGACACGGACCCAGATACCTATCCAGGCGCACCAGAAGTGTGTGATGGTGCAGATCAGGATTGTGACCTAACCATCGATGAGCCAGAGTCCCTTGCCGAACCCTCTATTTCTCGCTGCACTTACATGTACCGCGATCAAGATACCGATGGATATGGTGACGAAGATCAATCCATGTGTTTGTGTCAAGAGGGCTCAGATCCAAGTGTCGAAGAAGGTGGATACACCTACATTATCTACAGTGGGGACTGTTGGGACTCCTCCAGTGAAATTAAGCCGCTCTCTTGTCATGACGGCATCGACAACGACAATGATGGTTTCCCTGATGAATTGGATGTTGATTGTCTAAATGGCTATGTAGAAGATGCGCAAGGCGATTGGTCCTCCGAGAACAAAGAGGAAGTGACCGAACTCCTTGATGGGCACGACAACGACTGTGATGGGTTTGTATCTGCCATTGAGTTGGATTGCGATGATGACGGAACCTTCCCTCAGGTACCCGCCGATAACTTTACATTTGACCGCTCAGCCAAGTTTCAGAGGGCTTCGGATTTGAGTCTCGAAGCTTGTGATCCCAATATAGACGGTGGCTACGAACTTCAATGCTGGGGCGAAAACTTGCGACTCGAATGCGATAAACTCACGGCTGACATTGTCTTCGGTGAAGGTGACGATGGGGAAGACACTTCGACCATCAGTTACAACGGAACGGGTCTTTGGATGCTAAACATTTCTGAATCTTCGGATGGGTTCACTGGACGGTTTGACGGTGGCTATCGCAAGTATCCCGAGGGTAAAACCTGTACCAACTCCCTTGAAGCGGACTGTGACGACCATTGTGCCTTGCGCTGCCCTGGACAATCAGAAGTCTGTGATGGCATTGACAACAACTGTAGTGGCGTTGATATCGCTTCAGACCAAGATGGCATTCCGGATGCGCTCGACACTGAAGTTGCTGTTTCTGGATTGGTATCACCCGCTGAAATGGACATCGATCTGGATGGATTTTTGGCATGTGATTCGTTTGCGAGCAATCGGACCGAAACGCAGTTCTCGGACAGTTCCTGTACGGACGACATCACAATTGCTGAAGAAAATGACTGCAACAACTTCTGCTTCTACACTTCTCCTGCCTCTGAAGAACGCTGTGATGGCTTCCTCGGAGTGTGTGGTGGTGACCCCGAAGGCCTTGACGAAGACCGAGACGACTACCGTACATGTGGGGCTTGGAGTGGCGAGGGCAGCAGCATGACCGAAGATGTCTTCGCCGTGGTGTGGCTGAAAGATGTCGATTGGACAGCTCAAGGTTCAGATGAGGTTGAGCTCATTCGTCCAAACTCTGATGCGCCCAGCCCTGAAGACATGGCTCTGGAAAGAACCGACTCCTTTAATCTGCCTGGTGCAGGTGATGCCAATGCTGACACTGCTGAAGTTGACTCTGGGTTGAGTGATTCTGGTGTGATGGACTCTGGATTGTGTCAAGAAGCCGGAACGGACATCTTGCCCAACTTTGGTGAGTCTCTACCGATTATCAATGCCGGCAATGGCTGGGTGGGTGGAGATGTGGAGATAGACGAACTCCAAGATATGATTCCATTAATCATTCCCCGATTTAAAGCGCCTGATTGTGACTCTGAGCTGCTTGACCAGCTGACTCTCTTACTTGGGGAAGAGCGGGTGACTCGCATATTGGATCCTGGCCCATCAGATAATCCGTCAGAGTTGATCTTAGACGCCTGTCAAAAGCAAGGTGCAGCCGGTTGTGCCTTGGTCAAGCTCAGTCTTTCTGAAGATGCTGACTCCAATACCTATGACACCATTGATCAAAGCACCCTTGAGATTCCTGCATTCAGCAATGAGTGCCGCGCCAAACCGGAGCAATGGATTTCTCGAACGGTTTGGCAGCGGGAACGAATAGTCAGTACCCGCGAAACCGTTGTGGAATGGGAGTGTCAGCGGATTTATGGCCGTGATTGCGATGAAGTTGCGGATGCCACACCCATGAAACCCAACTGGATGGATACGATGGTATCTGCAGAGCGCTGGCTTTTGTCTGATCGGGTTTGGTGGAAAGAACTCGGCCGTTTTAATCCAGAACCCATTGTGTTTGGAACAGTGATGTCTTGTTGGGGCAATCCGACTGATCCCACCTCAAGCATCTCCAGTGAAACTGGGGGTGACTGCAACGATGAAGTCAAGCGCGCTCACCGTGACCTATCAGAAGGTCCCGGAGACCTTGTTGGACAGTATCAAAATGGTGAACTCACCGATTGCGCCACATGTCTTGATGGCATTGACAACAATTGTGATGGTGCCATCGACTGTGCAGATCCTGCATGCGCAAGGTGCTTTGTTGGACAAGGCGTTGGATGTGGCGGTGGGACAGAATCACCGTGTGCGCAGGGAGGCTGCTCAGCACCGGCTCCTTCTGGTACTCAACGGATGTATAACTCAATCGCTCTGTTTATTTTATCGCTATGTGCGGTATCGTATCGGCGTCGGAAAATAAAATGAACTGGTTAGTGATTGGACACAATACAAAAGGGGACCCTTATCCTTTTGAGGCATCGACCGTTCGTGGTGATACGCGTAAGGCCATTTCAAGGTACCTCGAGCAACTGTCCACGAAGTCAGAAGTAGGCCTCGAAAAATATCGAACCGCAATGCGCAAACCAGGCTTATATCTGTTGTTGTGGGTGGAAGGTGAGGACATTCATTTGGCCGGATTTTGGGGCAAATTTGGCTCCAGTTATTTGTCTGATGGCACCCGAGGAGCCCCAGACCGGGACCCGCCTTATGCCGATAAAATACTAGAGGCCCTGACAGAAGAAGTTTGGTGGAAGAACAGCCAACTTCAGGTGTTTCCCTTTAAGTCCAATACATGGCAGCCCATTATTTTATTTGAATGGCCAAGTGAACTGGCATACCGTTCGGCCATGGCACCACCGGGTTTGCCCATTTCGAAAGAAGAATTTGCAACGGCATCTGAGGCTGAATTGGGTGCTGAGTTTTGGCTCGAGCGTTTTGAAGAAGAAATTGATGAGCCCAAGGCTGAGGGGGAGCAAGTGGCGGCAGTCGACGAATGGCGCGATTTGTCCATCAACCGGTCCCTGGTCATGATTTTAAAAGGGAAACTTCAATACAGTCGAGTGGCTCATGAAAGTGCGTATCATATGGTTCACCCACAGTTTTTGGGGGACCCCAATCTTCAAACGCCACTGAAGTTGACCAACTGGCTTGATGAACTTGTGGGCATGAATGCTTTTCCGGTATCGGAAGAAAGCCAGCATTTCTTGGGACAACCCTTAGAGCTTTTGGATGGCAGAGTTGGGTTCCCAATGTCTGGGTGGCTTACGAAGAGTCTCTCGATATGGCCGATGTATCCAAAAGACATACGACATGTTGGTATGACTCCGAGAGATGTCGGTTCCAAAGCATTGGCACAGTTAAAGCAGGCTGCCGGTATTTCCGTGCTTGTTCTTTCTGTCATCGGTTCTTTGGCATTCGCAGTTCAGGAAGCCACAAAGCCTCGACTCAAAGCTGCGCCAAACATGGCACCACCTGAGGTTCAACCCGCCTTGTCTTTGTGCTCGGCTGACCACGAAAAGTTTTTGGAAGAGTTTCGCTGTCAGATTCGCGCTTACGCACAAAATCCGGACACAGACAAGCCCTTTTGCGGAGATCAAAACTCCAACAATCCAGGCATTAGTCTGGCGGAAGATTTTGAAAATCTTCAAGCGGTTTATTGTGGAATACACCACCGCAAAGACGATCTTTGGGTTTGGGGCAAAGAGGGTGAGGGCGGTTACACTTTTGGAGAACTGGCTGCCACAAAAGCGTGCTTCAATGTGCTGGGTTATCCGTTTGAGTACCGTTCGAAGAAGGAATACATTGGCAAAGACGGTCAACGGCTTGTTTTACCAGAACCCAAAGCGTTCTTAAACGGTCAATACACCATCAATCAATTGGCAAACTTACTGACAGACTTAGACATCGCATGTACGACGCTTAAAGAACGCACAGAAATGCAAGTCAGGGGATCGGTTTTTGCATCTTTGGTGGGTGCAGAATCAACGGGGCGCGAAGGTCGTAGAGAAGAACCTGCGCAGTTGCGTGCGTTGACCGCAGAAAAAGCCATGATGGGACAAAAGGCAGACCTCGCCAAGTGCTTTAAAACAGGTCTCATCCAAAATCCATATGATCCCCGAGACTCTCTGTCGTTGTGTGATGGATCTCTCAGAGAGAAAGAACTGTTAATTTGGCAAAAGCTTGATCGTCGCTTCGAACGGTCAGAAGAACAATTATCTGTGTGTGATGAACCAGATGGTCAAATTCCCACCCGTAATCTCAAATCGTGTTCCATGTTGTCTCAGTACGAGCGTGCTCGATTTGGGACAGACGATGGGCATGACGAAGACTCAAAACCGGATAAACTTTGGCGTTGCCACATCGACTTGTCGAGACGGGATCCCCCCGAAAAGAAATTGGTGACCACCTATTGGGATCTGAGCTTACCGGTTCCATCCAATTACAACATTGGTGGGGCAGGAGTTATGCGTCAAATTGCACTTGATGCCGGTTTGAGGGTATTTGCTGAAGGAAATGCCACCGCTGCCAAAGACCTCGGTCCTTGCTGGGATGTGGTGTCCAAGCAGTTGTCCCGCTACGAACCGGTTCATCCGATTTTGGCAGATCTTGAAGCAGAAGGCTGGCCAACAGATGAACAACAGCTGTGCGGACAGGTCTGTGCCGCTTATTTTCGTTTTCAACGTACAGACTCACGGGTGAGTTCAGAGTGGAAGACTCCAAAGCAAGATCTTGATGCCTGCATACACCGTGGAGAGCCTGGCACTTTTACTTCCAACTCCAGAGGACGGCTAGACCGACTCTTATTACCTTGGAACTATGATCGAAACGATCAGTGGGTCACTCCTTCCTATGAACAAATTTGTGCCTTTAATCTGATTGCACAGGGGTACATGCCTGATGGGTATTTGCCCGGTGAATTGGCGCCTCCTGTATGGGCGGGTGACACCAACTCGACTTCTCGGATTGCTGGTGACAAGGATGGCCCGGCAGTCAATGCTGTCCAATCTCTTTCTCGTTACGGTCGTCCTCGTTCGAGAAGCACCTGTGGTTATGCCGCATCTCAATGTTTTGCGTCGTTAATGGTCGATGTCATGGGGACTGACTCAAACCAACCTTCTGAATGGCAGGTCAAACTAGACCAAGCTATTTTAGACATTCGCCAAACCCGCCCTCAGGAACTTGAACAGACAAATCCATGGTGCAAACATGTCCAGCCTTATATGGGTATATCGGGAGATTTACCTGAAGGACAGATTGATTACCCATGTGCGAAAGGTGTGGATGATGCTCAGCAAAATGCGATGTTGGCCATTGTAGATCTCTCTCGTGGGTATGGGGCTGAGTAATGAACGCAATCTATAAAAGCTTTAATCGACGAATTGAGTATTTTGTGTATGGCAATGCAGACCTTCTGGGGTTGTGGATTGTCTTGATTGCCATTCAGCCACTCGTTCCTGTTGGAAACTTGCTGGCTCGAGAAGACCTTGTACCTTGGTTAATGTTGTGTCTTGGGTTGACCACGTATCTCAGAGGGAAGACCTATGGAGACGGTCCCCATTCTTCTTTGACTCAACAGCATGTGGGTTCATCGGCTTTCTTTCAGCGTTTATCCATGGTTTTCTTTCCGCTCTTTTGTATGTTTTGGTATGATGTCGGAAAGCAATATACGATTGTGCTTGGACGGACCACAGAGGGACTTGTGACTTTCGGTATTGCGGTGGTTGCCACAACTGTGCTTGGTGCTTTGCTCCTGCTGTCCAAGTCGCATCAAAAGACTGCTTGGAACCCTCCAGGACTGAATGGACCATTGGTTTGGTCCGCTTCTTCTTTCATTTTTGTATTGGCACTGATGTTCACTGGGTTTCTAGAAGCCAAAGTGCCCGAGTTTCACAGCGATGCATTGCTCTTGGGTCTTGCCTTTTTGGGAGTTGGCACTGTCATTGGTCGGGTTCAACATTTGCGTCAACGGCGAGCTGCTAAAACCAAAGATGGCCGCAACTATGTTCCGGCTTTCTTTCCCTACCTCTTTTCCTCTTTGGGATCTGGATTTGGTCTCTTAATTTTATATTTTATCCAAGACTTTATTGGTTTTGCTGACACCATGCCATTTGATCTGGCTTTTGTGCCCGCTGCTTTTGTCGTGGCATGGGCGGGCGTGGTTTGGCCGAAGCGGATACCCATTGCAGTGACATGTTTATTGCACGAAATTATGCCTGCAGGTGGCGGAGATAAGGCCATCTCAACCACAGCTTCACCATTTGATCAGCCACCAGAGGGTGCGCTTCGAATCAATCCACTTGAAATCAAGCGAGTGCGTGCGCTACATCCGTGGCTGGTTCCAGTCAAGGCGAGCCGTGTGGCAGAGTTTGACGATCCCATACGACCACTGTGGCCTAGAAAGGAGCCGCCAAAATCATTTCATATCCTTGGAGAAGCCTCTTTCGAACCAGACCCGTACACAAAGAAAGCCCAGTGGTCTGAGATTACCCTTCGCTTAAAGGGCTCAGATGATGTGGCGAGCATCTCGGGTGCGGCAGCTCAAAATCGCTCACTGGTTGTGCTCAAACCTTTTTTACGGCCTGGAGAATCACGGAAAACCAAAATGGTCACTTACCGATGGGAAAAGCCTGTTCCAGAAGGAACGGTGCAGCATGTGGACGCCACAACGGAGCGTCTTTCGCTCGAAGATGGGTCAATTATTGTACTGGCCACCGAAGGCGTTGCCCGTGCTTTTGAAGTTGAGATTGGTGCACCCGTGTACCGTTGGAATGATGCCGCTGGGTTTAGGCCACCTCAAATTGAAGACTATGTAAAGGTATAACAGATGTTGTGGCTCGGATTTATCGGACTTAGTTTGGCTTCACAAAGCCCCCCAGCTTTTCAGTTGGTGGGCGTTTATGATGCGTCTTCTGTGATTGCTGTATCCAATAAAGGAGAACAGGAATTTCTGTGGCGGGCGTCGAAAGCCATGGAGGAGTCGTGCGGCATGGCCAAAGCCCCAGATCGCATGGGTAAGTTTGAAGCCGAAACCGTGGCCAACTACATGTCGCCCACATTGGCCATTGTCCTTTCAGACCAGAGTGAATTGAAAGGCATATCTGAAGAAGGTGAACTTTGTGAAATGGGTACTGAAGGGTGTGATCAACCCGCTCCCAGATTTCCTGTGTCCGCCAGTGATATTCAAGTCGGTATCGGAATTAATAAGCTTAATTTTATCCTTCAACCGATGGTTGAGCCTCGTTACTTGTCCATTAATGTCAATGGCTTTGTCGACCTTCCGCTTGCAGATGGTTCAATGAGTTCAGACCTTCCTGAAAATAATGGTCAGTGGGATACTTCCCGGTATCAGAAACTCATCCGTACGCAGCTTGAAATCGAAACTTGTCTTGAACATAAAGTGGGTCGGGGGTGGCTCGGTAACACCTCTGATAGATTGCGCCAAGCCTTCTTACTCGATCCGCCTGTCAATAACCTTGTGGACCGTAAGTATTTCGGAGGTCAAACAGATCCTGTTCCAGCACTGATTGGTCCCTCTGAGGCGTGCATTCGGTCTGATGCGGAAGCGCCGTTTGATGCCACTGGCTCAAAAGGGAATGACTTTATGGACCTGACACCTTCAGACATTTGGGGTGCATCACTTCGGACTTGTGAAAAGGGCATTGATGAGCCTGGTCGTCCTCTTGGAAGAATACCCACGGCCATTCCGTTAAAGCTCTCTGACAATGGGGTTCGTCAGGCACGGTATAAAACCCCCAAATGGAGTGGGCTGAACATTGATGTCACCTCAAACGGGTCGACAGAAAGCGATGTGATTATTGATGTGACCTATCTGGGTGAAAAAGTTCCAAGTCTGAGCAATAAAAGTCTTTTTCCAGAAAAGGGGAAAATGATCGACATTCTTGCAGAACTCCCGCACAGTTATCCCAGGGTTGGGGGTAAAGATGATCCAGAAAAATATGTGGTGCTCTTGGTACCCAACTGGCAATTGGTTGAGGGCTTGAAGCGATTGTATTCTCATGAATGCATATCTGATACCGGAGACTCTTACTGC
>JAYYJC010000213.1:0-3765 GCA_036146655.1 Myxococcota bacterium
AACGGCGTAAACCTGATGGAAAGAGACGGTTTTGATGACGAACCTGTTCCTGATGGAGAGTCAGATGTGCTTTTGGAGCGTACTTTGCATGTTCCACTACTGGTATACAAAGACGGAACCAGTGGTGAGGACAATAGAGAAGATAGAATTGTGGAGAATCTGGATATTTTCCCAAGTATTGTCGATGAGATTAAAGGCAAATCACCAGCAAATATCCAAGGAGAGCCTTTGACAAACACGGCTGCTGATCCTGTGGCATATGCAGAGTTTGGAGATATGTTTGCGCTAAGACGCCAAGAACACCTGCTTGTATTTAGAGGGTTCATGCACGATCACACATCACTTGACCCTGATCTCACTACCCGTCTGAATGATTACCGCCCACCATTGTTCACTCTCAGCAAAGTTGAAGTTGACCCTTTACAAAAACAGAATCTTAGAGACAGTGAATATTCCAAATTCCAACAACTTTACAAAGAGATGAAGGACTTTAGAGAAGGTCCAGCAGCTCCTCCAGTCTCCACTTTTACGCCTAAGCAGTTGTGGGATCTTCGAATGACACCAGCACAAGGTTATTGGTAAGCCGCTTAAAAAAATTCGTTATTCTCTAAGATTTCAAATTGCTGTTGCCGTTTAGGGAAATAATCGGTATAATATATCGTTATCTGTATTTTAATAGGGGTACACATGTCTACAATCATGGCAGTCGAAGCAAACGGCGCACTCAGTTCTGCGCTTCAAGGCCTACGAGGCGCTGGGCGTCAGGTCAGCAGTGTCAGTGAAGAAATATCAAAGATTAACACCCAAGATTCTGGTTCAAACCGCAACAACCAAGTCGTCAGCATGTCTGAACAACTGCGGGATGCGTTAAACTCAAAATCTCCCATGGAACAGATGTTTCCTGCACTTGCTTCAGCGGGAACCACATACACTTCTAACTTACAAGTCGTGGATGGACTGGACAACTTAACGAAGTCCACATTTTCAATGGTGATATGACACGCTTGTCGTTATCAAAGTAATACCCGTTTGCCATAACACTGCATTTGCAGTGTTTTTTTTTACCAAATCCCCCATCCCAATCCAAGTGGGTTTGCATGATACTATTCGCCTTTTTAATCGCCTGTTCTCAAACCACTCAAGATGAGCACACAGTACCCCTTCGGCATAGCGACAAGTACAACTACGCTAAAACCGATGAACTTGAGCCAGATCTTCACATTCCTTCTTCATTCGTTCAACTCGAACACCATACTGTGAAAAGCATGAAGGAACGAGTCATGGTGTCCATCCAAGACAAGCGCCCACTCTATCTAAACTTTGCTAGACGCTCACGCTCGAGGATCGTTGCCGACAAACTTAATCTTCAACCCGAAGATATCCTCGCAGACATAGGTGCAGGGACTGGGGCATTTGAATTGCTTTTGTTGGAAGGGGGATACCGTTTTCAAAAAGTGTACGCCATTGATACTGATAAAGGGCCACTTGCGTTTTTGGATTGGATGATGAAAACCGCAAAACTCGACAACAACCATGTGGAATTGGTCCACTCAAGTCAAGAGAACATCACGCTTCCCAAGGAAAGCGTGACCAAAGCCTTGCTGCTCAACACCCCCTTTTACATTGATGCACAAGGACGCCCAGCAAGGAACAAATCCACGCAATCGTGTATGCAAAGCATCGTGAATGCTTTAAAGCCGGGCGGTGAACTCCACATTGTTGAACGCCATGTTGGAAAAAGAGAAGAAGACCTACACATTGACGATCCACCCGAGATGCACTGTTCTTCTTTGGCTGAGGCATTTACAACCATCGGATTGGCACTGAAGACCATGGAAATGATCCAACTTGCCATTGAAGGGGAACCCGCACATTGTCGAGTCGTCCTTCAAAAGACCTAGCAGTTAAACAGATTACTCACCATTGCGTTTGATTGCACTGAGAACATCACTTCGACTGGATTGTTCACGGTTGATGTGTTCGTCATGGCATCGTCTGCCAACATAAGAATCAAGAGCTGACATCACTGTCAAAAGGACGGTCTACGAAAATAGCCATGGGCGCCAAATTACCCCTGACTTAAATCTGCCCACTCAGCATGAAAACCAATGGGCACTCGACGAGGCAAACGGAATGACGAAACCGGCTGCTCGCTCATGGTCTGCGCATCATAAAAACGCAGATCTGTCCAATCCTCTCGGCGGTTACTCACATACATAACCACATAGCCATCATTTTCAGACTGACTGCCAATTCGAGGAGCAAATACTGTTTCAGACCCAAAGCAATCAGGTCCATATGAAATGACTGATTTTTCGCCTGTTTCAAAATCATATCGCACACAACCGTCAAATAGTAGAGTAGGCTCTTTTGCAATGCGTGGGTGATAAGCATATCGAGAACGGCTTGTTAAATAAGTATCGTTCATCCTTGGAAATTCAGTGGGTGTATCATCCAACTGACGCTCAGAAGACTGGCCCGTACCCAAATTAAAGCGGAATTCGGTCACATATGGCTCGAGTCTTAAAAAGAAAAGTCTTGGAATGTGCAATTCAGTGTCGTGCACTGTGCTTGGAAGTGGATTTTCTATCCGACAGGCAATCATGACCAATACTGTATTACCAGCTGCATCTTCTTCTTCCCACGCATTTACGGTGTGATAAATGTAGCAGGCTGGGCGCTCAAACCACTGGATTTGGCTTCCGTCCCCATGTCTTTTCATGACTCCAAATCGAGCTGGCCGATCTCTATGGAAACGAACTTTGCGTCGGCCTTGGGCTATAGCCTTTGGATCCCAAACCATTGGCAGATCCATAAAAATGGTGAAGTTTTGACTGATGGCAATGTCGTGAAAGAGAGATGGTTCGGGACAATCGATCGTGGCATGGTGTGTGAGCGTACCGTCTGCCGAAATGACACAGCTTTGCAAATAAGGGGGTGAATATGGATTGTAGGAAAAACAGATGAGTTCACCAGTATTGGGATCTCTTTTGGGATGAGCTGCAATCTTTTCTTTCGTTGGTCCATTGATCTCACTCACACCGATGGTCTCAAAAGTCCGAGGATCAATGGTGTATGGCTGTCCAGAAAGCCACCATGTGGCCAAAAGTTGGCCATTGTGAAAGATGAGATCCGTATTCGCTGTGTCCTTGTCTGGGCCATGGGGATTCTCAAAGTCAATCGGCTCTAATATTCCTCTCCACAAGTTCTTTTTGGCAGCGGCCTCCAGCCGAAATCCATCTGTCATGACATAACGGTTGCGATAGCGGGCCTCATGACCATCAAAATAAACGCCATGAATCATCCCATCTCCATCGAACCAATGGTACAAACCATCAGGTTTAAATTGCGGATTGGGGTTGTTCTGAGCATAAGAGCCAATTACTTCAGGGCGATCTCCCTTCAGCTTTAGACAGACATCAAGTTCATCATGAACGGGTGCATACAACCCTTCTATGTAAGCAAAGAGTGAATTAGCAGCCATTTCAACCTCTCTTTTTGGCAGCAGTCTGGATACTAAATGTTAAAGGAAATCATAGCATATATTTACGAGATGACGCGTCATGCCTTACATAATTGGCCTAGGCTCAACGGCCTTCACCAAGCACAGCAACAAAAGTTTTCACAGCCTCACCGAAGCTGCCATTACAGCAGCAATCATCGACACCGGATTGGGTCAACTTAATCAAATTGGAAGCATTGTGGTTGGCAATTGTGCCATGCACGCATGGAAACAAGCCAACATAAGAGGCCAGGTTTTGATGA
>JAYYJC010000214.1:0-9291 GCA_036146655.1 Myxococcota bacterium
TCTGATGCATTTCCATCTTTGCTTCCACAATCATATCAACTGGATGGCATCAGTGATTATGTCGGCTTGGATATTGAACTCAATCAGACGGTTACATTATCAGGAGTCATACAAGGATATGAAGTCAACCCCACTTCAGATATCCTGGTTCCAGGACAAGTGCAGTTCGTGGAAGGGCGTGTTGAGCTACGACAAGCAAACTCAATCGCTGGTAATGTGGGTTATTCTCGACCAGATGGCACATATGACCTACAGGTACCATCGGGCGAATATGATTTATTAGTCTCACCAATCTTCCCTTCAAACCTACCTTTTCATATTTCGGAATCGATTCAAGTTGAAGACAATATTGATTTCGATGTTGAGATTGATGCGGGGCGTCCATTGTTTGGAAGTGTTCAAAGTGGCGAAGAACCATTAACTGGTGCTATGGTTCAAGTATTTGATATTCAAACAAACACACCAAGTGCACAGTTTAATCTCACGGATGAAGGTGAGTTTCGAGTACGGTTACCTGATGATCGTAATGATTTGCGTATTGAAGTTTTTCGACTTGCAAGTGATGCTCCAATACCAACAATTATTGAAGAAGTACAACTAAATACTGATAGTTCCTTTCTTGAATGGAGTACTGACATTGGGCCGTTGAATGAAGTGAAAGTCAGTGGCCGTTTAAAACATCCTTCAGGTGGAATGTATCAAGAAAGAGCCTTGATTCGTTTTGAAGCCATTGAATTACAGCAAAATCTAGGCGAACTTACAATCGAAACAAACAATGACACCAATGGTACATTTCGGGCCGATCTTCTACCAGGCCGTTGGTCTGTTTCAATCATTCCCCCATTTGGTGAAGACACTTCTGTTGCACCAACTGAAATTGAATTGATTGTTGATGAGAACAATGACATTCAAATGGAGGATGTTTTTCTCAACGCCTCAGTACGAGTAACTGGCAATGTGGTTGACCCACAAGGGTTGCCAGCAAGCGGCGTTATATTTAGTTGCAAAGAAGAGGGCTTTGATCAGCATGTCTATTCGACAAGCACTGATACAGAAGGTCAATTTTCACTCGAGCTACCCCCTTCTCCGTGTTTGGCGACCCTGACTCCCATTAGTGGGAATGCTGCCATTCAATCATTTTACTTTACAGCACCAAGTGAAGAGCAGTTGATTGAATTGAGACTAGAAAGTGGAAAAGAAATAAGTGGGTCATTGCTTTTTGAAAACGCCATTGTTCCTTTTGCCCTTATCGAAATAAGGGACGATGAAAATAATTTGTTGGCCAGTACTTTGAGCGACAATGATGGACGCTTCAATCTTAGACTGGATTTTTACGAATAAGCCCCCTTTCGTTTGAAATCATACCCGAAGCCCAAGTCAGATATTTATGATAGTCTAAATCTATTCAAGACTATGATTTCTTTATTTGTCCTTTTCCAATTACCGTCACATGCTGAAGAAGAAGCGTCTCAAGAATTACGCGTCAAGGATCTTCCTTTTTCAGAAAGATTTTCGTTGGGTACGCAGTTGTATCACAGCGGAGAAATCGAATCAGCACTTCAAATCTTTGTTGAATTGGCCAATGAACCTTCTATTCCCCTTTCTCTGAAGCAAGAAGCTCGCGTTTACATTGCTGAATTACATTATGTAAAAGGAAATAAATCAAGGGCCCAGGCTTTTTTTGAACAAATTGTGATGGCTGATCCAGAGTATCAAATCGATAGATTTAAACACCCACCAGATGTGTGTGGATTATTCGATTTTGTCAAGACTTACCAACAACCAAACATCCCTGATAAACAACCATCACTCAATACACCTCAACCATTCCCATTGTCTGGGTACGGGCCATTTGGGATATATCAACTTCGCCATCAGCCTTTGCCAAAAGGTGTTGTCCTGAGCGGTCTACAAATTGCATCTGTCGCCACATCTGTTACGACCTACATCCAACTGAATAATGATCACAGTTATGTTCGTGGAGACACCATTAAAAAAGACTCCCTAGAGCAAAAATTAAACATCCAAAGAGCCAGTACCGTGGCATTCTATGCATTATGGGCAGCCTCTATTTTTGATGCACAACGCCACTGGAATCTCAATATGTCAATGTACCCAAGTGAAGAAGGCATTCAGCCGACGATTGGCGTGGAACAGCGATTCTGATTGTCAGAATTAGGTCTAATCCGTTATTTTTAATGGCGTATCCCATCTCTTAAAAGGATTGCATCTCTTTATGCCCTATTTTAAGTGTACTCATCTTGTCCAACGGCAAGTTCAAAACTTTACCATTTCTAAAACCTTAACCACCATTGGTCGGAAGAGTGATTGTGACATTCAGTTAAATGATGCTCAAATCGGCGAACTGTTTGCGACCTTAAGGAAAAGGGGCAACCAATATCAGCTTCGATTGATTGATCTGTCTACTCCAACACTGCTGAATGGGTCTACAACCAGAGGTGGCGAAAACCTGGCATCAGGCGACAGGATTATGGTAGGTTCTACCGAACTTATCTTCTTAGATGGAGATCCACCTGAAGTCTCAGGCAATTCAGTCGAAAATGTAAAAGGCTTACAACAGCTTGTTGACTTCTCGTCAACTCTAATGCACAACAATGAACCAACAGTTTTGTTTAAAGAACTGCTCAAGGCCATTATGGACATTACCCATGCTGAAAAGGGCTTTATCATCGTTCTACAAGATGATGAGCGCCATCTTGCTGCAACCCGCAATGTGGACAATACACAATTGGACTTATCACGCGTTTCAGACACGATAATTAACAGGGTGGTTGAGAAAAAAGAACCCGTCATTGTTTCAGATGCCATGTCAGATTCAAGATTTGGCAATGCCATGTCTGTTGTTGACCTCAAGGTGTCCAGTGTCATGTGTGTTCCGATGCTTTATCGAAATCATTTACTAGGGGTCATTTATCTTGGCAACGACGCCATTAGAGGTTTATTCACCGAAGCTGACCTCACACTGCTAACGGTATTTGCCTCTCAAGCGTCAATGATTGTTCATACTGCCCTGATGTTAAACGAATTGCGTTTGACAAATCAAAATCTCCTAAAGAAACTTGAACAATCTGGTCAAGGCCAAATCATCGGCTCATCTCCTCCCATGCAAGGGGTATTCAAATTGCTTCGTAAACTAGGCCCATCTGATTTAAGCATCTTGGTTCTTGGTGAAACAGGAACAGGTAAAGAGTTGGTTGCTAGAGAGCTTCATCGTTTGTCAAGTCGGTCGGACCAGCCATTTATTTCTATTAACTGCGGCGCTATCCCTGAAAATCTCCTTGAAAGTGAGCTGTTTGGTCACAATAAGGGTTCTTTTACAGGTGCAGTTAGTGACAAGATGGGTAAGTTTGAAGTAGCCAATGGAGGAACTATATTTCTGGATGAAATAGGTGAAATGCCAATGAGCTTACAGGTCAAGCTTCTGCGGGTCCTCCAAGAACGAGTCATTGAACGGGTTGGAGATTTAGAACCAAGGCCCATCAATATCCGAGTGGTATCAGCGACAAATAAGGATCTTCAAGAAGAAATCAAAGAAGGCCGCTTTAGGGAAGATTTGTTTTACCGTTTGGCCGAAGTCAGTGTCAATCTACCGCCTCTTCGTGAGCGTGGTATGGACATCCACGAACTCGCGATGTTTTTTCTGAACAAGTATTCTGAACAATATAATAGCAAAGTCAATGGCTTTAAAAAAGAGGCGATAAAGCTTATGCAGGGCTATTATTGGCCTGGAAATGTTCGGCAGTTGGAGTCTCGTATTAAACGAGCCGTCATAATGTCTGACGAAAAGAATCTCAATGCTGAGGATGTCGGCATTGCACAAAATGACACACGGACCATCCTTCCGCTCGATTTGGCTTCTGAAAACTTTAAAATTCAATACATCAAAGAAGCACTTGAAATTAACAACTGGAACAAGGCTCAAACAGCAAGAGACCTTGATGTGGACCCAAGAACCATCTTCCGTTACATTGAAAAGTTACAGTGATACTGCTTCTCCTTCACAGTCTCTTATGGGCCAATCCCAACTTTAGCCGTGATTTCCCAACTGGGCCCAAAGCACTCTCTCGTGCAATAAAAGACGATGACAAACGGTTTAGACGCTACGCCGTGCGTACCCTTAAAGGTGACATCAAAAGAGCCATAGTGCAGTCAAACAGTTCTGACATGGTCATCCAACTTGAGGCCAGACAATCTCTTGGGGATTTTGAAGTTTACACCATTCCAGCATGCATCAGTCAGTTAAAGACCAACGATGTGGGGCCCAATTGCGCAACGATACTCTCCATGCTTGAGGCTGTATCTGCTGTTGACATGCTTCGTGAAGCATATACAAGTCCAGACATTAAATTCCGTCACAAAAAAAAGATCAAAAAAGCCATCAATGAGTTGGAGTTATTGTGAAGATTTATGGACTGACAGGTGGCATTGCATGTGGCAAATCAACTGTGGCAGAAATACTGACTGAACTTGGAGCAGCTGTCGTTGACGCAGATGAAGCATCGCGACTTGTCATGAAACCAGGACAAAATGCATATAAAGCGATTTGCAAGCACTTTGGGCATGAAGTTTTATCAGAAGATGGGCAAATCAATCGACAGGTTCTTGGACAAATTGTTTTTGAAAATACACAACAACGAAAAATTCTTGAATCGATTACCCACCCTGCCATTCGACATGAGGTTACTCAACAACTCATAATGGCCTCTCAGGTTGGGAAGCCAATCGGTGTTGTTGAGGCGGCATTGCTCGTCGAAAATGGCAGTTACTCGAACTACAATGGTTTAATCGTTGTGTCTTGTAGACCCGAATTGCAGTTGCAAAGGCTAATGAAACGCAATGGTTTTACCAAAGAGGAAGCCATTGCTCGAATTGACTCACAATGGCCACTCAGCAAAAAAGAAACCGTTGCAGATTGGCTAATAATGAACAACTTTGATCGAAAACATTTAAAGCAAGAAACCGAAAATGTGTGGAGGGCTTTAACTGATGGCGTATGACAAATAAGGTGTCCATGTATATGGTCACAGAAAAAGCGGTCCAACCAATGACAATACCCTGTAAATGACATTAAGTAGCTGAAACTTAATAATGCACAATGCTGTGTACAGGTGCATTAAGGTGTTCTCGACCGTTGAGAAAGTCCAATTCAATGACAAAAGCAAATCCAGAGACTGTTGCACCCAATTTCTCGACGAGAGCCTGAGTGGCTTTGGCTGTTCCACCAGTGGCCAAGAGATCATCAATTATCAGAACATTCTGTTTGGGTTTTAAACTATCTGAATGCAGTTCAAGTGTGGCTTGACCGTATTCAAGGTCATAGCTGTATTCAACGGTGTCAGCAGGCAGCTTACCTTTTTTTCGTGCAAGAACAAATGGAACATCAAGTGCCAGCGCAAGAGGAACACCGAATAAAAAACCTCGTGACTCCATACCAACGACGGCTTCTATGTTTTGTGAACTGTAATGAACCGCCAGTTCATCAATTAATCTCTTTAAGAGATTGGGATGTTGGAAAATTGGGGTAATGTCTTTAAACAAAATTCCTGGCTTGGGAAAGTCTGGGATATCTCGAATGACTTTTGCAATTTCTGTTGTGACCGTTGCCATAATTTACACCTCTTTGAATTACACCATTCATTAATCTGGTTCCTTTGACTTGGCGAGAAGCAAAAAAAACGGATAGACCGCATCCACTTGGAGTCTTTATGTCAAGCAAAAATCACCTCAGTCAGGAAATACAAACCTTTATCAATGACCTTAACGAAAAGGACACCACCATTGGTCAACTTGTTAATCGTATTGGTGATAGAGGTTTTGGACTGTTATTGCTTATTCTTGCCTTTCCTGCAGCACTTCCAATACCTGCGCCAGGATATGCCACTCCCTTTGGAATAATGATGATTATTTTGGGAAGTCAAATGCTTAAAGGCCGTTCAACACCTTGGTTGCCTGAAACCTTTCAAAAAAGAACCATTTCATTCAAGGTCCTCGACTTTGCAATGTCGAAGGGACAGGTCCTATTTCGTTTGGTTGAATTTTTTATTCGACCACGGCTAAGCGGGCTTGCACGCAACCGGTCTTTTCTCAGATTAATTGGCATTATAATTGTCTTAATGGCAGCGATGATGTCACTGCCCATTCCACTGACAAACACAGCACCGAGCTTTGTCATTTTTATGTTGGCTGCTGGAATGCTTGAAGAAGATGGCCTATTTTTACTGCTTGGCTTGCTTTTAGCACCAGTGGCTGCAGCGATAGCGCTGGGAGCATTGTATTTCGCAGTGACCTATGGCGTAGATGCCGTTGAAAGTCAACTAAAGCCTTTAATTAAAGAGCTATTGGGCCTGTAGATGAGTCTATTAAAACAAACTTTTTAAAGGCTCCAGTTCACCATAAGCCGTTTGGTCTAGTGATACAGGAGTCAATGTGGCGTGGCCTTTATTGAACCAGAATACATCTGTATCAGGCCGTGCTGTGTGTTCAATTGGTGGTCCGCCAATCCAATAATAAGTTCTGCCCCTTGGATCAGTCCGTACATCTACTGTCTTTTCATAATGCCGCTCACCAATTGAACAGACTTTAATATCTGTCTGTTTTTTTCGAGCCGGAATGTTTAAATTGTAAAATACATTTGCTTTGAGTGGTATTTGAATAAGTTTATCCAAAACTTCTTCAATGCAATTGAGACAATACGACCAATCAATGTTGTCACGGTTAGTAGAAACCGCCAACGCAAGTCGACCATTCAACGCACCTTCCCGTGCTGCAGCAACTGTGCCACTGTAGTGAAGGTCTGACCCCATGTTTAGACCATGGTTTATTCCAGACAGTACAACTTGTGTTTCTGGGAACAAATGATTTAGTCCGACATAGACACAATCGGCGGGTGTGCCCGAAATGCCGAATGAAAGTGAATTAACTTTTTTAACAAATAATGGACTCCACATTGTAAATGAATGTCCCTTTGCAGACTGCTCTTCAAGTGGTGCAACAATAGATATAGCGTACTTACTACTTAGGTTATTTTTAATTTTGTTTAGCCCAATTGCGTGAATTCCATCATCATTGGTCAATAATATTTTCATCAAAGATCCCCAGAATTCGTTATAAAATCTAAACAATCGGTATTCAAATAACCGGTTCCCTCCTCCCTATGCCTCACCATCCACTTCAGGTCCCCCCTATGAAACGCTCTAAATCTGCAGGAACAGAACTCCTTTCCCCCATTACCCCTCGCTATCGAGACCTATTTCAAACAATGTGTGATACCGATCAAAAGCGGGTTGACTCTGCATTTGATGCTGTACTATTTGACCGTAAACTTGCTGTTCCGGCTCTTGTTGAACAGTATTACAAGGCTAGAAACAATCAGCTTCGTTATTTCTGTGTTCAACTGCTGGGCTTTTCAGATAGTAAAAAGGCCTTGCCTGTCCTAATTGATGCTCTCGAAGACCCTATCCCTGCTATACGAATAGAAGCTTTATACGCCTTAGAAGACCATCGTTGTGCAGATGCTATTCCAGCCATTGTGAATAGGACGAATGACATTGACACCAATGTTCGACAGATCGCACAAGAAGTCTGCGATAATCTTCACCAATTAAGTGCATAATCATTAAATCGGCACAATGATGCACTGAAATGTATCAGGTGCATGTGCGATTGTGGTTGCAGTCGGGGATTATGTACGCTATTGCCAATATACACCCCCAATCCAAGAGATGATTATGCCTAACCATGAAGACCTTGATTATTCAACAAGCTACAACGGGCTTGACTTCTACAATTTAGATGCACATTTTACCGATGACGAGAAGATGGTCAGAGACAGTGTTCGTGAATGGGTTGAAGCCACATTCCTTGCACAAGACCCACATACTGGTGTTTCAGTCATCGAAAGCCATTGTCGGGCGGGAACATTTCCCATGGAAACAATCAAAGAATTTGGTGAAATGGGCGTTTTAGGAATCAATCTAAAAGGATATGGATGTCCTGGAATGTCAAATGTGGCTTATGGACTTGCCTGCCAAGAACTTGAAAGAGCAGACTCGGGATTGCGCAGTTTTGCTTCCGTTCAAGGTTCTCTGTGTATGTATCCTATTTGGGCATTTGGTTCAGAAGAACAAAAAAATAAATATCTTCCAAAAATGGCTTCAGCTGACCTAATTGGTTGCTTTGGCCTCACTGAACCAGACCACGGTTCAAATCCAGGAGGAATGGTAACCAGGGCCATTGATGATGGAGATAGTTACATACTCAATGGTGCGAAGATGTGGATTACCAATGGTAGCATTGCAGATTTGGCCATTGTATGGGCTAAACTTGGTGGTAATTCTTCCCGAGATATACGGGGTTTTATCGTTGAAAAGGATGACATTGGTTTCACTGCTCCTGAAATGAAAAATAAGCATTCACTGCGTGCTTCTGTCACCTCTGAGCTCGTCTTCCAAGACTGCCGCATTCCGAAAGACAGATTATTACCAAATGTTGCTGGCCTCAAAGGACCCTTCTCGTGTCTCAATAATGCAAGATATGGTATTAGCTGGGGTGCACTTGGTGCAGCCATGGCCTGCTTTCATTCAGCCAAAACCTATTCACTTTCTCGTACACAGTTTGATAAGCCAATCGCATCATTTCAGTTGATTCAAAACAAACTGGCGTTTATGCTTAGAGAGATTACCAAAGGTCAACTTTTGGCATTTCAGTTGGGTCAAATGAAAGACAATGGAACACTCATACCAGAGCAAATATCTCTTGCCAAAATGAACAATGTTGACATCGCACTCCAAATCGCACGAATGTCTCGAGACATCCATGGGGCCAATGGTATTTTGCAGGAATACCCAGTAATGCGGCACATGGCCAACCTTGAGTCAGTTTATACTTACGAAGGTACCCACGATATCCACAATCTCATTCTTGGCCGTTGGATAACTGGAATACAGGCATTTATGTAAAAGCAAATACATATCACCCTTATACAAACGGGCTGCTATGCAGCCCGTTTTTAATTGCCATTCTGATTAATCCAGTTCCCGGTAAGCCCAACTGCCATCTTTGCGTTCCAACATATAAGTTGGCCAATAATGATAATCCATACGCAGTACAATTGTTGAAGGGACATCTCTTAAAGAAAGTACACTTAGTCGCATTGGTTCTGAATGGTTTGATTGTTGAACAACAGACAAAAACTCATCGAGATTATCAACTTCGGTTCCATTTACAGCCACAATTCGGTTTGTTGGTCTGAGTTTGTCTCTTGAGCATGGT
>JAYYJC010000215.1:0-4156 GCA_036146655.1 Myxococcota bacterium
AGTTTCTTTTTGATTTCCCTTCTTCCGATTTGTTCTGTATGTATTTAGTTGGGGTGGGTTTTGTTCTTATTATTGTCATGCATCATCAACGGTGATTTGTACCGTGAACGGGCAGAGGTGCTCCAAGATTATGATGGCGATGGATTTTCAATACAAGAAGGTGATTGTAACGATGACAATCCCGCCATCAAACCCACTGCAATTGAGGTCTGTGATTGGCTAGACAATGACTGTAACGGGACAGTAGATGATCTATTAGATTATCCTCTTTGGTTCATGGACAATGATGAAGATGGGTTTGGTGATGCAAATGAAGTCATTGAAGCATGTTTCCCAGAGGCCATTGTTGTTGATGTTGCAGGTGATTGCGATGATGGCGACTCCAGTGTTTATCCGGGAATGATCGAATCATGGGAGAACGCATTTGTAGACAATGATTGCGACAATGAACAGGATGAACGAACGCTCTCTATTGATGGGTGGAAGCCTTTTACAGATCTGAAGGTTCGGGGTTTTTGGGCTGAGGGCGGTGTGGCTTTAGTACTCAAGCAAAGCGACGAAAACTCAGGTCAAACCCACTGGTTGAGAGGTATTGATGCCGGAATAAGTCTTACTCCTTTGTATAGTGCGGCCGATGCGCGTCAATCTCCGTCAGGTGCCGTATACATTCTACCCAATGATAACCAAGAAGAGATCATGGTCTATCACCCTTCTATTGACAATGAGGCACAAGTGATTTTTAATTTTAGTGCCCCAATTCTTGACATGGAGGCGCTTGGTGATGTCAATGGCGATGGTTTTGATGAACTCTTGGCTTACCATCAGAATCCAATCGCAACCGATATCTCGCATCATATTTATCTGACTGCGCAAGAAGGGTATTCTAGAGTTGAGATTTCGCATTTCGATACTGTATTTTCTACCAGTGAACTTGATTTGGATGGTGATTATCAGCCAACTGGTGATTGGGATGGCGATGGGCTGAATGACTTTCTTTTACACCGCTCGGGTTATGAAACCATTGATGTGTTTCGTCCCGCAAATGGTCTCTATCTAGATCAGTCTTTCCGTCAGATCAGTGCCAGGTGTCGAGCTGTACTTGGCGATATAACAAGTCCGGATGGGGTATTGGTTGCTTGTCTTTCGGATAACGGTTTGGTCATGTATGGGGCCGACGGTTCCATATGGTACGAGGTCAGTGCTCCAAACGGTGCAATTATCGAACAAGCGACACCACTCAGCCATCAGTATGGTGGCTTGGCTGTACTGTATACTTCCTCGAATGCTGAAGCATCAATAGCTCTGATTGATCCCACTTGGCTTTACCAAGATTCCGTCTATCAAATTCAGGGGACCGAGCCACATGTTCAATCCGACATCGTCATCAGTGGTATTCAGTACCTTGGACCAATACGGTTGGGGCAAGACAACAACGAGGTTTTGGTCTCTCATGTCAGTCACACTGATGACCTTGTCGATTTATTCACCATTCCTGAGTTGGTGAAGTAACGCTACTCTTTCTGAGATTTTTTGGCTTCTGTCATCGTTTAGGTAAGTAATGATGGCTTTCCCAATCTGCTCTGCGATGTACAGTCCTCTCTCTGGTGCAAGTTCGATGGGCGCTCCTTCAGAGTCGAGTTTCCAGACTAGGTCTTTTCGAATTTCAATTCCCAATGCCATACAACGGTCTGGACTTAAACGGTATTCTTCGACCACAGCATCATTGTCTGTATGAACGAAATCAGCGATGTGGTGATACGCTTGGACGGCTGCATTGGTTCTTAGTCTACTGTCCTCTGGTGGTCTTCTGAAAAGATGTAAAACGGATCTTAGGGTACTGGCTTCGGCTGAGCGGAGATTGGTGTCTTGCAACATGTTCCAAACAGACTGATAACTTTCTTTGGTGACTGTTTGGGGAAACCGCTTTTCGAAGTGGGCTTGCAGCCATTTAAAGAAGCGCCACACCTGATGACGAACCTCAATGCTGCCTTCGGGTAGAAGATAGGGGTAGTTGTGTGCGACTGGTATGCCTTGCTTCTCAAGAGTCAACGATATTCTGTCTCTAAGGATTCGATCAACTGTAAACTCAGCTAAAATATCTGGATAGAGTGGGTCAAAAACCCCAATCGGCATGCGCGATTCAAGTTGATACCCAAGCATGCGAGTGACAAGACTCACTTCGGGTCTGAGTGTTCCTGAAGCATTGTAGGGATCATAGGTGTGGATGGCAATTTTCAACAATCGATTTTGAAGATAATTTTCCATCTCTTTGGAGATGACATCATAATACGATTCAAGCAAATTTTGCTTTTGTTGATAATTTAATAGCGTTGCAAAGGGTTGATTAATCGCAAAACGGCCAAGATGACTGGCACCCGGTTTGGTGATGCCAGGGAAGCGTCCAAAGTCTAGTAAACAACGCGCAATATTGACTGTAAAAAATGAGTCGAGTGCAAGGGTTTCGGATAGTTTTTTGGCAACAATGTTTGCACCCCAGTCTCGCTCAAGTACATAGTGTTGACGGATGATTTTTTCATCGTGGGGTTCTCCTTTTTCATTCACCATGAACTGATATGGAATGCAGTTTCCGTCGTGAACGACATCTACGGACACGGCCCCTTTGTACACTGAACTGTATGGCAATACGCTTGGTGTTAGGGTGTGTATTTCAGTGGGATGTTGTAACTCCAAACAATAATCATTAATTGACATGACAGCCTTTGGATTGAAAAGGAATACTTTACCTATCCGCTCTTTATCAAAGTGTCACTGAATCCACCTCAAGGTGTTTCTATTGGAAAAACGCCAGCTTCTCGAAGTCGGTTTAAAACGGCGGTCTTTTCTGCCTCAGAGCATAAGATCCGTGTACCTGTTGTGGTTTCATCTGCTTTAAGTATGCGCCCACCGTACCGTCTGACATGTGGATGGACACTGCGTTCTGCAAACCATTCTTTGTAACACAGTTTGGTGTCGTGGCTCAATGCCAAGCCGGCTGTGGGTGTACCTTGTGGTAAGTCTTCTGGTGGGGGAACATCATCCCATCTGGGTAAACTGTTCATGGGCGTCGGTGGTGGTTGTGGTACATTCACCGGTGGTGGATTGGCTGTTCGGATGGGAGAATTGGGCTGAGGTGGTGGATTGGTTCCAATTGGATGTTCTGGAGTGACCTGTTCGCCTGTATTCTGTAAATCTTGAGTTTCAGATTTGTCAATTGTGTCTGGATTTTCGATGGGTGTCGTCTGAGGTGATTCTGTCTTAATAGGTCCTTGACTTGAGCAGCTCAATCCCAAAATGGTGATAAATGGATTCATGTTTAGTAACCCGCAGAAAAGATAAAAGGATAGTTAATTATCGGAGTGGCAGTACCACCAGCAGGCGGAGGAAATTTAAGTCCTAGGAAATTACGCAGGATGCATTGTTCCACAAGACTGTTGTTTAAACTAGATGTTTTCAACTTGGCTCCTTTAATGGCGCCATCCGTGTCAATTGAAAATTGAATCACTACCTCACCTTCAAGACTGTTGTCCTTCTGAAATTCACGCTGATAGCAGGCCCGAAAGCGGTTCATTTCTCCAATGATGACTGAGTTTACATCTGCTTTGGTGATGGTGCCATTACCGGCAGTCAGCGCAGGGTCTTCACCCATGGTTTGGTTGCCAGAGTTGCCATCAATTGGCTTGATGTCATTGGGCAATGTCTGTGATAAAGTGGCTGGGTCGACAAGTGCATTGGGGTCATCAATTTTACCCATTTGTAAAAGTGGCGTAGGCCGTGGTGTGGGTGGATTGCTTTGTATTCTGGGATCGCTTGCTCTGCCTTTTGTGGCCATTTTACCGATAACAATGGCAGTGGTTTGTACATTATTGGCCGAATCAGTACCATAAGCCAACATAAAGCGTTTACCATCTTGTGTGATCAGATGTGACTCTTCTTTAAGTGCTTCTTCTGCAGGGATGATGCGAACTTCCTTTACTTGTGAGAATGGAATGTTGATGGTTCGACTGTGCCCATATTCAAACCAAACAAGCATCACTTGTTGATTCACCGCATCTGTAATAATTTTACTGGGCCAAATGGGGCTCGGATCGTATAGTTGCTCTTCTGGTCCTCCTGTATCGAAATCTGGTCCGAGATCAAACTCATCTGCAAAGAACAG
>JAYYJC010000216.1:0-6364 GCA_036146655.1 Myxococcota bacterium
AAAGACCGAGGCCTGTGACTGTCCCTATCCATGCCCCAAATGTGCGCTCAATATAGACATAGGTTCCCCCAGAAGTGGGCATTGAAGTAGACAGCTCAGATTTTGAGAGTGCCCCAGGAAGCACCACACTGGCGGCAAGCAAGTAGGCCAACCAAACCGTCGGCCCCATCATATTGTACGCAAATGCAGGCAGTACAAAAAGTCCTGACCCCAACATTGCGGAAAGGCTGATAATGGTCACAGACCACAGTCCAAGCTTTCGCTTAAGGACAACTTTGGAAGCATTTTTTGTTGTTTCAGCCGAGATGTCTCACCCCAAAATTGTAAATAAATAGATTACCGGACTATCCTATCTGGAAAGTAAAGAAAGGGCACAAGATTTGAGTTCAAATGTCGTATAATTGGGTCAAATTTGACAACAAATTCATCTCTACACAGCCTTTGTTCTCAATCGATCTAACACTGGCCTCATTAAGGAAAGACACAAATGTCCAGCGAACACTTTGAATGCCTAGAGCGTATGTATCTCAAAGCGCCCATTAATGTCTTCTATCAACCCAAAATCCAAATTGAAGACGACAAAACCCAAATCTCAATCACACTGACCCAACAGATGCACCACTCTGCACGGGGGGTGCACGGCTCGGTCTATTTTAAGCTTCTTGATGATGCCGCTTTCTTTGCAGCCAATGCCATCGAAACCGAAGTCTTTGTGCTAACCTCCGACTTCCACATCCGCCTGCTCCGCCCCATTTCGGAGGGCATCATCACCGCCGTCGGATGGGTCACACACGCAGGACGGCGGAACATCTTAGCAAGTGCCGAGCTCCATGACTCCGAAGGCCAACTCATCGCCACAGGGCAAGGCAGCTTTACCCGATCTCGAATTCAACTGAGCCCAGAATGTGGCTACGAATAGGGTTCACTCAGGAACGGGATGGCCGTCTAGCCTGAGCTGAAAAACAAAATAGGTCGGTGTGCAAAAGCCCACTCCTGCATCTGAAAGTGCCTTGCCCTTTTCAGAATCCACACCCTTCAGCTGATGGGGCATGGCTTGACAAATGTAATCTTCACGGCAGAATCGATCTGCATGACAGCTGTCGACCATACCGCGTGCCACAATCGAGTCCAAACAGCTGTGAAAATCCTTCTCGACACAACTGTCAAACTTGGCGCCCCCTACCACGGCGCAGATTTCTGGATGCTGTGGGTTGCTTGCCTGTGGACCAAAGCTTCGCTCGTCATCTGTACACCGGCGGTAGGTTCTGCCAAGCGGCACGCCAATCCGTGTGGGGCGGCAATTAAAGGAGTCATAGGTGAAAGTTTTGTTATCGAGGAGATCATAGCGCTGCTGCTGAACGAAGGTATCAGCATAGGCATGAAGATTAAAGACTCCTTGGCTTTGTTTTTGGCTTTCGGTAATCTGTCCTGTTCGGCAGGTTTGACCAGAGAGAAGGGCAGCTTTGTCGGGCATACATTGCCCAAACTGCAGGCCCGCAGAGGTGTCGACCACAGCTTCACAGGTTTCATCTGGTGCACATTGCCATTGGGCAGAAGCCTGAAAATCACCTAAATGATTGGGCAGAATACAGCTGTGGTTGGTCGGCACCACGGCTGTATCTGGGGCCAACGAATGGGGTCGAAAAGTATCTTCGGTTTCACCGTTGATGAGACTCGTGAGTTGGGTGCGGCGACGGTCAAGTTCCCGATCAAAATGGGCAGAGAAAGGAAGCGCCAAACGGTTGGTCACCCCTGAGATCTCAGGGTCGTCTTCACCCAAGAAATGAAAGCCGGCGGTGGTGCTCGCCTGATGACAACCCACACAGGAACCGTTGTTGAGCCGATCAATCAATGAGGCCTTCGATTTGAGCCATTGCAAATCCCCATCGGGCTCTGGAAGGGCATCGAAACCGTCGGAATCAAATAGAACATCGAATGGCTTGTTGGCCAGTCGGTTGATGCCCAATGTGGAATACGACAAGGCTTCGGTAGCTAAATATGGGCTCGGAATAAGGTAGGTGCCCTGATCGATGGCTTCAATGTTCTTTGAAATCCAGCTGAACAGGTCTGTTTTGAGAGAAGTTTCCGACTTGAGCTTCTGCACATCGGGAGTGTTTTCAAGCGGGACCTCAGTGAGTGTGAGGCTCTCCCCTTCAGGCCGGTATCCGTAGACCCGCAGGAGATACAAGGCCTGTCCTGCAAACTCAGTCTCGAGTCCGGAAGGAAAACGAACAATCTGCGCATTGAGCTCAAGCTGCTTAAAACGGTAGGCAGTGCTGTCTAAGGCGGTATTGCGTAGCCAGTCAATTTCTTGGTCTGCAGTGAGGTCTTTGGGCTTGACCCAGCGACGGGCCGCTACAGCACAGTCCGTGTCTGTACTCTCCATCACGATGTTCATGGTGAGTGGCAAGCGAGAACTGGCGCCGGTGTCATTTTGGTAAGCCAGACGGTAGACAAAACGAATTTCACCACAACTGTCACCCAAGTAAAAGTCCTTTTTGTCGAGCCGATTGACGATGCCCACCAACTGTATGAAACCAATCTGCGAGTCGAACCACCGATTGTCAAACCGACGGCCCACATTGCCCGCTGGATATTTTAAGGCCTCGTGGAGCTCAATGACCAAGTCACGGTCGATTTCCTTGGCAATGGTGTCGATTCGCCCTACTAGATGGTTGGCGAACTGACGGTAGCCCGAGTGGTTGTCGGTGAGCCAGGCGGTGGAGGTTCGCCCTTCTGGCAATGGCACCTGTGTGTCTTGCGGCAGAAGCTCGGCAAATGAGAAGCTGCTTTCAAGGCTGGTGAGAGTAGTACGATCTTGGACGGCGAGGACGAGGTCGTTTTTTGAAATTGACCGCACTGCGTCTGACGGTTTGGTCTTTGTTAATGCATTATGAACCTCGAAAAGACCAGATGGTTCTGGTGTCAAATTGGCCTCAGACTTAACACACGCCATTGCAAGAAAGATATTGATAATCATAGCGTTTCCCGTGATTCGAACTGCATTTGAATCATCTTTTAAAGAGACCAGACAGACATTATCACTTAACATTTTCCTTGGCTCGTCCTAAATCAACTTGTAATTCACTGACAAGGATTCATCTTGACCACCATTCAACACGGACAAAACTTGTCTTTGTGCTTGATTTTGCGAGGGTTTCGAATAACTGTTGATCATGCAGATGCTCGACGACAATACTGTTTTTACTTCCATCTCGACCTTTTCAGGTGGTGGCATTGGAGATCTCGGCATTGAGTGGGGGCAACAGCTTCCGGTTCTGTCCACCTGTGAACTGCTGCCCGATCGCGCAGCCCTCATTCGACATAACTTTCCAGATACCCGGGTCTTTGTAGGTGACATTTGGTCATTGAAAGACGATATCATTCACAATGCTCAGGCCAAGCTTCAAGGAAAACACCCTTGGCTCTTTGTCATGTCTCCCCCTTGCCAGGGCATGTCGTCAAATGGCGCAGGTCGAATAAGCAGGTCCATCAAAGAAGGCAAGCGCAGCAAGGAAGATGTTCGAAACCGGCTCATTTTACCGGGTTTGGATATTGTCGAAGAACTCCTACCAGACTGGCTCATCATTGAAAATGTTCCACGGATGGAAAACACCATCATTCGCAACGAACACGACGAGCCCGAAAATATCTTGGACCTTGTGGGACGGCGTCTAATCCCAAAGGGGTACATTCTCAGGGCCACCGTCATTGACTTTGCTAAGCTCGGGGTTCCCCATCAGCGCAAACGGCTCATCACCATTGGCACCCGTCTGCCAGAGTTTCAGTACAAGCTATTTCAGTTTCCCATCTATTCGAAAGACCCGACCATACTTCATCCGCCCTACTCCCATTTGGCAGAACGCAATCCCAGTCCGATCTCGCTGCGAGAAGCAATCGGTCATCTGCCCATGCTCGACTCCCAAAGTCTTTTGGTCGACCCTGCAGATCCACTTCATTGCATTCCCAAATGGAATGACATGCATTATCGCGCCATGAAGCACACCCCTGAGGGTCAGACCGCATTGCACAACAACACCTGTACACATTGTCAAACCATCAATCAAAACACAGATGCACTGTGCAGGGAGTGTGGAGAGCCTTTGCCCAAGCCGCTGGTCGTGGACACACTGTGGACATGCACAGACTGCGGAACCCAAAATAAAATGCGCCACAAAAGCTGTAGCTGCGGTTTTGAGCGCACAGAAGATTGCCCCATCTCGACAACCCACAGAGTGGTCAAGGGCTTCAAAACCAGCTACAAACGCATGAAGTGGGACAACATCGCCGGAACCATTACCACAAACAGTGGAGTCATCTCAAGTGACATCAAAGGACATCCAGAACAGCATCGAGTACTCAGCATTCGAGAGCTATTGATACTGAGTTCAATTCAGAGCCATCCCAATACCACTCATGACTGGGACGGGAAGTATCAATTTTTTATGAAGCCCATCGATGAATCAAAGCCGTCTCAACCCTGTACAAACAAACTTATCCGTGAGATAATTGGGGAGTCTATTCCGCCACTGGCAATGTCCAAAATTGTGGCGCACTTGATTTCACTCGATAACAGATTCACCACGGCAAAAAATGACTCAGCTTGACCTCCTCAGACAAAAACTCAAAGGCCTTTGGGCCAAGCATCTCAAATCGCACGGTGTCATTTATCCAAACGGAAAGTCCCGAGAACTGGCGCTGCTCTGCCTTTTTGACCACTACAAAAAACCCATTAACCAAGATCAAATCTCAGAATGGTTTGCAAAAAACAGTGACTCCGTCCGTTACGACAGGCAAGCCCGTCACCTTGCAGCCGATGGATGGTACATTGTTTCTGGAAACAACCGTTCCACTCGAATGGAATCATCAAGCGAGCTCAACAGAGACCAGCTCATGCTGTTGGATATCCGACAACCCAACCCCATTTGGCTGAAATACCGTAAAAATGCTCGGCTGATGAAGCTCAGTCAGAGCAGTTGGACCAATATGCTGAAGGCCTATGAAGAACGAGGATGTTCTGTTTGTGGACGCCATATGAGCCATTATGATCAGGGTCATCTCGATCCACTTCAGCCCCTCACCATTCAAAATTGTGCCCCCATGTGCGTGGATTGCAACAACTGGGCGCAGTCGAAAGATGTTTCTTTTTCCGTAGATTCAAGAACCTTAATCGCCCGGCCCGTAAAGTTTGGAAGGCAAGCCTAGTGTCTCAACTGACCCAAAATACCATTCGACACTATCACGAATGTGCTGAAGACTTTTGGGAAGGAACCAAAGACCACGATGTCAGTCAAAATATTGCAGCTCTGCTTAGAAAACTCCCCAAAGACAGTACCCATATTTTGGATTTCGGATGTGGGCCCGGTCGAGATCTGATGACTTTGACCAAGTTGGGGTACACCGCCATTGGTTTGGATGGGGCATCGGAAATTTGCGAACTGGCACGTAGGCACAGCAACTGTGAAGTGTGGCAGCAAGACTTTATTGACCTCGACCTGCCGTCCAATTTTTTTCATGGCGTTTTTGCCAATGCAACACTGTTCCACATTCCCAAAACATCCCTCTCAACCGTTCTCGAAAAACTCCATTGCTGTTTAAAAGACAACGGAGTTGTTTTTTGCTCAAACCCAAGAGGGCCAGACATTGAACAAATTAATGAACTCCGATACGGGAACTACATGGATGTGACCGGGTGGTCAGCATTTTTCAACGATGCCGGGTTCGATTATTGCGAGCACTATTTTCGGCCCCCAGGATTGCCAAGAGATGAACAGCCTTGGCTTGCCATGGTGTGGACAAAAGCCTTATGATCGACGATGACGGTTAACCGTGGCTTCAATCGAAGGTGAAAATAGAAAGCGATTTGGATGATGTGCCAGATACTTTGCAGCCCTTTTATCAATTGATCGAACGCCTTTGAACACCAACCGACCGGAGTAACGAACGAGCAATTTAACAACTGAGTGAGACAACGACTTGACGGCTGGAAAAGAGATTTGTCTGGCTCTCAGCTTTAATAAGGGCTTCACATCGTCTCTGCTAAGCTGCGACACTGCTGTTAGTTCAAGGGATACGCAATTGATGAGGGGCTTAAGAGTATCGTGATTTATCACTTGCAAACCGTAGATCAATTGAGACACTTCAAATGGCGGCCCTTTGTAGTGGCAAGACAGCTGATTCAGCGAAAGAGATTGGCCTTTAAATTTGGTTAGGGCGGTCATGACTTTGGTGTCCAAGTGCTTCACACCGTTGAGTTCCAAATGTGTCAGGTGGCCACTTGTGAGGCACTGTGCGTGTTCGAACGATAACTTCTTCATCGAGTTCAACTTTAGTCGACCACTAAAGAAGGCCAGTTGTGTAAGAA
>JAYYJC010000217.1:0-7524 GCA_036146655.1 Myxococcota bacterium
CCATTTGAATGGGTGATCTAGTTCAGATTAAATTGGTATTTGAAGCAGATTGGTCGGTATTACGGTCGTTTTTTTTTTTAAAAAATTGGAACAAAAAAGTGTGATTTGTAATAAACAAGCGGATACGCTTATAAATCTTTATGCATCTTTAGACCGAGTTGCCTGATGGCCTTTCGACATTGTTTTATTGCTGATCAAAAAAGACTGAATCTGCATGCGCATATTGGGTATGATTAGGTATGCGTTTCTTATTATGTTTATGGCTTTTTGCCTGCAGTCGAACGGTCACTAAGCCATCTGTCTTTGAGGAAGAACCAGTTTTGCCAGAAGATTCAGACTCGGATGGCGACGGCTATGCATTTTATGAAGATTGCGACGACAACGACCCAAATGTAAACGAAAATGCGATTGAGATTTGTGATGGAATTGACAACAATTGCAACGGGGACATCGATGAGGGGACCTTAAGTTTCTTTTATATTGACATTGATGGGGATGGTTTTGGTGACGAAAACTCGATGGTGGAGAGTTGTGATACACCTGAGGGTTATGTACCCATACCCAACGATTGCAATGATGAAGACGATACCATATACCCAGGTGCACCTGAATATTGCGATGGCATTGACAGCAACTGTGATGGTTTGATTGATGAAAATGTGACCGAAGCGTTGTTCGCAGACTTAGATGGAGATGGCTTTGGCGATCCCGATACACCGGCAGAGGGGTGTGAGGGCAGCGAGGGACTAGTGGCAAACGACCTTGACTGCGATGACACCGATTCCAACATTAATCCGTATTCAGAAGAAGTGTGCGACCTACAGGACAACAACTGCGATGGTCAAATCGACGAGGGGGTGCAAAATACCTACTACCTCGACGACGATGCGGATCTCTACGGCTCAGATGTCAGCACACAAGCATGTGAACAACCCTCGGGCTACACATCCGTCAGTGGTGACTGTAATGACAGCAATCCACTTGTAAATCCAGCAGCAGTTGAAATCTGCGATAATCTTGACAACGACTGCAATCAGATCGTCGACGAAGGCCTTCCAGAATTGACCTTTTATTCTGATGGTGATGGTGACGGTTATGGCGACAGCAACAGCAATATTCAGGCTTGTATGCAGCCCTCGGGCGTGGTTTCCAACAGCGATGACTGTGACGACCTCAATCCGTCCGTTTATCCCGGTGCAGTAGAACTCTGCGACGGTCTAGACAACAACTGCAATCAGCAAGTTGACGACGGTCTTCCGTTCCAAAATTATTATTCAGACACTGATGGGGATGGTTTTGGAGATCCCAATGTTCTGCAACAAGCTTGCCTTCAACCCAGTGGAACCACCGTTGACAACAGTGATTGTAATGACAATGACATCAATATTAATCCAGGAGCGGCTGAGATCTGTGATGGTCTAGACAACAATTGCAATCAGCAAATCGACGATGGATTGAATTTCTCAAACTACTTTGATGATGATGATATGGATGGTTTTGGAGATCCCAGCAGTGTGCTTTCTGCCTGTTTCCAACCCAATGGTACCGTTCTCAATGGTTTTGATTGTGACGACAGCAATATTGATGTCAATCCGGCTGTAACCGAGGTCTGTGATGGCATTGACAATGACTGTGACGGAACCATCGATGTGGCAGCATCTGATGCGCTGCCTTTTTATCCTGATCTCGACTCGGATGGTTTTGGATCGGGAAATCCAATTTACACCTGTGTCCAGCCCTTGGGTTATTCCGAGTTTGATACCGATTGTGATGAAACCGATATTGCCATTAATCCTTCGGCGGTTGAGATCTGTGATGGCATTGACAATGATTGCAATCAACTTGTCGATGACAGCGTGGTCTTCACAGATTATTACCTCGATGGTGACGGGGATGGTTTTGGAAACGCAAACCTCAGTCTTTCCGCATGTCAACAGCCCTCCGGTTACTCAATCAACAGTTTCGATTGTGATGACTCCAATATTGAGGTGAACCCATCTGCAGTTGAAGTGTGCAACGGCCTTGATGATGATTGTGATGGCACAACGGATGTGGGTGCAGCAGATGCAACGGCCTATTATCCTGACTTGGATTTAGATGGTTTTGGCTTCGGTGTTCCACTGTACGAATGTGTGCAGCCTTCCGGTTATTCTGAGTTTGATACCGATTGTAATGATTTTGATAATGCCATTAATCCTTCGGCTGTAGAACTCTGTGATGGCATCGACAACGATTGCAATCAGCTGGTGGATGATGTCATCAGCCAGTATTACTACAGTGACCTCGACGGCGATGGCTTCGGAGATTCATCAACGGGTGTCATGGCCTGTGCGCAACCCAGTGGTACCGTTACGAATGCCGATGATTGCGACGACAGTGATTTTGATGTGAACCCTTCAGCATTTGAAACATGTAACAATGTGGATGACAATTGTGACGGCGTCATTGATGAGCCAAACAGCAGTGCCCCTCTTTGGTATTATGATGGAGACGGTGACGGCTATGGTGGAGGTGTGACCGCAAACACTTGCTCTCCCCCGTCTGATTTTACTGCCATGGATGGTGACTGTGATGACAGCGACTTCCTGACCAATCCAGGAGCGACAGACACTTGTGATGGCTATGACAACGATTGCGATGGTGTGGTTGACTCTGCGTTGGATTGTCCGTGCAATTACGAAACTTATGATGGACATGCGTATCTTTTTTGCGAGAGCGCACAGAATTGGTACAATGCCCTCAATGGATGCGAAGCATGGGGGTATTCGTTAGCAGCTGTGAACTCGCCTGCTGAACAGACGTGGTTGCAAAACCGAACCTACAGTTTCAGCACTTGGGCGTGGTGGTGGATTGGATTTCACGATTTGAATGCCCCAAATTGGCTTGAGCCTGCCAGTGGCTGGGAATGGACTTCTGGTGAACCTGTGTCGGATGTCTTTTGGGCCGGTGGACAGCCTGACAACTATTACAACGAAGACTGTGCACATTTTTACCCAAATGGGACCTGGAACGATTTAGAGTGTACGCGTAGTTATTACAGCAACACACCGATCTATTTTATTTGCGAGTCGCTTGAGCCCTAAACTTGTTCCCAATTGGCTTGGTTTTGACAGCGTCCATGTACGGTGTTTTGTGATTCGTTGTCATCCGAATATGGATGTTCATCTTGGATGTGTTTGACATCCTGTTATAAAACCTGCATTGCGATGGAGGTTGTCGTATGCGTTTTCTTTCTTTCAATGTCAATGGTATCAGAGCATGTGCTAAAAAGACTCTGATTGATGATCTGATGAATTCTCAGGCTGATGTCATTGGTCTTCAAGAAACCAAAGCCACACCAGAGCAAGTTAAAGAAACTTTAGAAGCCCTCGACGGTTATTATATTTATGCCTACAGTGCTGAGAAGAAAGGCTACAGCGGTACGGCCATTTTGAGTAAAATAAAGCCCCTGTCTGTAACCTATGGTATTGGCATTAATGAACATGACAGCGAGGGGCGTTGCATTACAGCAGAATATGATGATTTGTATTATGTGACGGCCTACATTCCAAACGCCGGCAGTGGACTTAAGCGTCTTGATTATCGAAGTCAGCGTTGGGATCCCGCATTTCGAAGTTACCTTGTCGATTTGGCACAAACCAAGCCAGTGGTGCTCTGTGGGGACCTCAATGTGGCTCATCAACCCATTGATATTGCACGGCCAAAATCCAACTACAACAAGTCAGCAGGATATACGCAAGCTGAGATTGATGGTTTTACCGCCCTTTTAAATGCTGGTTTTGTCGATACTTTCCGGCATTTACACCCAGAAGAGGTCAAGTACAGTTGGTGGAGTTATCGAACCAGAGGCCGTGATCGCAACATTGGTTGGCGCCTAGACTATTTTATGGTTTCTGAACGCCTTTTACCAAAAGTCTCTGCGAGCTTGATACGGAATGACATCTTTGGGAGTGATCATTGCCCCGTAGAGTTGGTTTTGGATTGATTTGATGGGATGGTTTCCTGCCAGCCCATGAGGATGGCATAAGGAATCCACCAGGTTGAATGTAGAAGCTCGGTGGAGAGGAGTGTGCACAGAAACAAAGACCAATACGCACCCATCCGTTTTGGAGACCTATTCAACAAGTGCTTTCGACCGTCTAAAAAGAAGATTACAAATCCAATAATCGCACAGAATCCCCCTTCTGAAGACAGTTTTTGAACACTGCCGTGGGCGTCGATACCGTTAATTCTGTAATGAGGAAAGGTCACCAGTTCATAGTGGAGGTTGGTTCCAGTTCCCATCCCTGTCAATGGATGCGCTCTGAACATCTCCCATGCTCTCAGATTAAGCGAATGTCTCGAGCGTAAGGCATCGATGATGGCGTTCGACTCCAGCCAAAAGGGGAGTTGTATCATGAGCCATAGCGCCAAAATCCCCAGAAGACCGATGGTGAGAGGCCGTTGACTAATCGGCCGATCTTTTGGAATAAACCAGCCAACTGAAAAGGCCACAATCAGCCAAGCGGTCTTGGAAAAGCTGATGGCTATTCCCGCAAGTGTCAGACATTGAACAGCCCAAAAAATTTTCTTCGAGTGGGCACTTGGAAGATGGTTCTGAAAATCGTCACGGAATGACCAAAACAATGGCAAGAGCCCGCAGAGAGACACCGCCAGCGCTTTGTGGTTTGGGGTAATCCCTTCGATGGCTTGCCACCAAAGTGTTTCTCCCACGAGTATTCGGCCAATGCCATTGACGATCAATAGCCCTGCTACGGCAACCTGCCAGGTCAAAAGGAGTCTTACCATTGCCTTTTGCGAGATTTGATGTGTCACTACCCAAGTCAGTGCACCGCCATAGCACAGCATCATAAAGACGGGTTTGCGAAGCCAAGTATACAGGGAAAGACTTGGCTTTAACGCATGAAATGTTCCCATTAATAGCGCACATACAACCACAGCGAATCCCCGAAGTTCTCGTCTGAAAAACACTTTTGGAGCCTTCCACAAAACCGCTGGAAATAGCATGCATGCAATGGCATCGCTAATGGGAACATTCATTTGCTTGTGTGGCAAGGGAATATGAACTTCAAGGTCAATGAAGGATTGGCATATGACAATAATGGCAACCGCAAGCAACCAAAACATTAGACGGCCTCTGTTTTTGGAGTAGGGGCTTTGCGCAATGCCCAGATCAGTATCAGGATACAACTCAGTGCGGCCACCCACAGCTGTTTATCCCAGAGTTGTTTTGGAGCCCCGTTGTATTCAAATGCAATCGCTGTCAGTAACGACAAACCAAATGCGGTCCAGCCGACATACCAGCGTCTTGGCCGTATGGCTTTGGGAAGTTTAATCCCATAGCAAAGGGTAATGATACAAACCATCACGCTGGTTGACAGCGATATTCCCAGCAGACCATAAGAATGAATGAAGAACCAGTTCAGCACGGCATTGAGCATCATGGATGCGATGCCCAACCCAAAAATAAGAGTAAAATGGCGTTGAAGCACATGGATGCGCACCAACAGAATGGCCAAAAGATTGGGGATCACACCCAATAAATACCCACCCAGGACCACGGCGGTGCTGCTGCTTTCTGATGGTCCAAAAGCACCCCGTTCAAATAGCAATGCGCAGAGCACAAAACGACCAATCCACATTCCCGCAATGACTGGAGAGGCAAGGGCCAGTACCCAATGCAGTGCTCGATTCATGCTGCTGTATGCCTGCGATTTCAATTCCGTTGCCCAAAGTTTTGACCACACTGCAAATGCGACCATTGCAAGGCTGGCGTGAAGCAAGGTTTGAGGAATTACCCGGGCTCTGTCTGCATACTCTAGTATTGAAACAGCCCCTTCATCCAGTCTGGATGCAAAAATCTTGTCGACCACAATGTTGAAGGCCACCAATGCCTCTCCGCCCAGTAGCCAGATGACATGTTGGCTCAGTTTAAGCATCTGTGGGGGCAGTTTTAAATTGGGGACGGGTTGAATGCCTTTGCGCCACAGCAACAAAAACCAAAATGCAAACTGAATGGATTCTCCACTTACCAGACCAATGGGCAGTGCCATGGCACCCAAAGGTTTAAGAGTAATCCAAGTGATTCCAATCACAGCGGTGGCTCGAAGAACCGGTGTCCAAGTCAAGGCCATAAAGATCTGCTTGAGTTCACATGCCGCTTTAAGGGCAGCGGAGAGGGTGGTGAGGCAGACAAAAGGAACCAACAACCAGCAATAGGTACTTGCCAGTTGCTGAGTCTCAGAGTCAAACTGAGAAGTCAAACGGAGAAGCACTGGGGCACTGCTCGCAAAGAGAATGCCTAGACCAAGGCTCAAAAGACCGACCCAACCCAAAACAGTACTGAGCAACTGAGCCATTGCACCATCACTTTTGGCTTCTGCCATAATTGGAACTGCAGCTGTACCCAGTGCTGAGCCGGCCAAAATAAGAGAAAAAGTTGGCAGTGAAAGTGCCCAGTACCACGCATCGCTCACGGAGTCTGCGCCAAACCACATGGCGATGGCAATGGGCACTGCAAATGCCGCCCCTCGGCTTAGCAGCACAATGGGGACGAGCCGCAAAGAGGTCCGTCCAATGTTCATTGGGGCCTAGAGTTGAATGCGCCAGTCCACCCCGTCAGGGGTGTCCATAACCAAAATGCCTTTATCAGCCAATGCATCTCGTAGTTCGTCTGATTTGGCCCAGTCCTTGTTAGCTCTTGCCTGTTTACGAGCCTCAAGTGTGGTTTCAATCTCTTCTTTGGTCAAACCCATTGCTTCCAGACGCTTTTGCTTGACCTCAATTTGGAAGGACGCGGGGTCATCTCCCAATAGTCCGATGGCTTCGCCCATTTTCTCAAAACCGGCGAGTGCAGCTGCAACCAAAGGTCCGCCTCTTTTTTTGGCCTTTTTATGAGCTGAAAAACGGTTAATGGCTCGCGCCAGCTCAAATGCATGAGACAGAGCCAATGAGGTATTGAAATCTTCATCGAGTGCCGAATATAGCTTTACGGTGAACTGCTGTCCCAGTTCTAGGACTGTAGTAGCATCTGGTCCAAGGCTTTTGGCCACATCTTCAGCCTTTTCGGCGCCCTTCATCTGCAAGGCAAGCTCTTTGGCCTCGTATAGGCGTGCAAGCATGCTAAGTGCTTCATTCAGGGCTGTTTCGGACCATGGAAGCGGTGAGCGGTAAAGGCTTTGTAGGAGATAGATTCGGACGGCTTCAGCAGGGTAGGCCTTGATGGCGTCACGTATGTTGATCACATTGCCAAGAGACTTGCCCATTTTTCGGCCCCCTTTCATGGTGATGAGGCCATTGTGCATCCAGTATCGGGCGAATGGACTGTGGTTGGCGCATTCTGATTGTGCCACTTCATTTTCATGGTGAGGAAAGACCAAGTCTAGGCCGCCGCCATGAATGTCGATTTCAGAGCCGAGTGTCGCATAGGCCATGGCTGAGCATTCAATGTGCCATCCTGGGCGTCCTGGCCCCCAGGGGGAGTCCCAAGAGGGTTCACCTGGTTTGACGGCTTTCCAGAGGGCA
>JAYYJC010000218.1:0-10000 GCA_036146655.1 Myxococcota bacterium
CCCATAGGGGGTCATTGTATCCAAATCGCCTTCGAGGTTTCCTCGTCCAACTTCAACAATGTTGTCCAAATCCCTAAGGTCATAGACTATCGCCCAATTGGAGTCCCCCAAGAATGCATAGCCTTCATCATAAAAAACATATCCGCTGTTACCGCCCTCTGACCGTACATCGGCTACATAGCTCGGATTACTGGGATCTGAAATGTCGGTGATCATAACTCCTCCGCCATTTTCTTTTCTGGCGAAGAGTGCCCAAGGGCCAGCAAGATTGCCGTGATAGGCTTCGTAGGCTGTTCCTGTACTGTCGGTGGCATCAAAGCGTCCTCCCGGAATGGGCTGAGGTGCGGAAGGATCTGAAATGTCTAGGATTTCTGCGCTGGAGCCTTCAGCGCTGGTCACCAGAAGGTGATTGCCGATTGCAAAAACACCAGCTGCTCTGAGCGGGACATCAAACTCATGCTGATGAACCAATTCAGGTTCTTTTGGATTTTCTGTGTTCACTATAAAGATCCCATTGTCAGCGGCTGCCACATAAAGCCATGGGTGTTGCCAAAAGACTGACAACACCACACCTGTGTAAGCATCTGGATAAAAGACTCCCTCGATTTCGAGATAGTTGATCATTTCAGGCGTTTCAACAATGGAAATGTCCCATACCTGTATGCCAAGAACACCCGCTGTAATGGCATATTCACCCGAGTGAGGGTCTGTTTCGGGAAGGTGTAAAAGTCCAATTGCATGTGACTCTCGCATCCGTTCATGAAAGCCTTCGCCAACCTTTTCTGGTTGACAAGGGTTGTTCATTTCAAAGAATGTCAATCCGCCACGGCCCCATTCTGGCGCCCATGGTAACAGCAAATGTCCACGGTAAGGGACCACGAGGTTGTGGTGATCGACATCATTTTCTCCTCCTTCCAGATAGGCGCAATTTTGCCAGAGTTCTTCAGAGGCAAAAGAGGCCGTTGGACCCCCTGGGCCTCGTAATGAAGGCATATCAGTGGGATGTGCAAATTCAAATGGGGGGTCTGAGCTGTCTTGTGACTTACCCTCACAAGCAGCCAGTAAAATTAAAAGCATATGTGACCTCAATTGGATGCATCATTGAGTTTTGTTCGCTACATTGTATCTTGTTGTGAAAGCGTTCAAAGTTGAAGGGTAAGATGTTTTTGATTTTTATCAGCTTGTTTGGGTGTACCATGGGTAAGACCGATGCTGAACCGCTAAGTCAAACTCGACCGGCCACCGATTCAGGAGACAGCGGTATCATTGATATGGGTGCTGTCCAAGATGAGCGTGTCAGTAACATTGATCCGTTGTCCTTGCCTGCTGGCCCGAATCCGTGTCGAGAGCCCATGCTGTTAAGGGTTAATCATGTGGTGGATGGAGATACCCTTTACGGAACGGGTGACAATGGCGAAGAAAAAGTGCGAGTCATTGGAATCAACGCCCCTGAGTTAGGGTATGGTGGCGATGCTTCGGATTGCTATGCAGACGAAGCATTGGCACAGGCCCGTATTTTGATCAACAGTCGGTTGGTTTGGTTAACATTTGATGGTCAATGTGAAGATGGGTATGGTCGAACGCTTGCTTATGTTCATTTTGATCAGGGAGAACAGGGCTTTTTTGAACGAGTCATGCTTCAAGGTGGTTTTGCCAAAGCGTATCCATTCGACAACACGGATTCTTTTGAGGCTGTGTTTGCAGAAGATGAAGGCCAAGCCGAAAGCGCAGCGGTTGGCGGTTGGGGTGCATGTGGGTGGAATTAGAAATAATTGCATGTCCAACCTGATTTTGTGGTAAGATAGTTACATGCTAAAAAACATTAGCCACAACCTTAGCCGCCGGATTAATACTTCGGTGAAAAAAGCAAACCGTGTCAATGAACAGTTGAGTACGGGTAAACGTGTCAACCGAGCAGCTGATGATGCGGCAGGCCTTGCCCTTGCCTGTCGATCAAATACTCGGGCTGCGAGTATCTCTCGTGCCAATCAAAACATAAACGAAGCCATGTCTGCCATTCAATTGGCTGAGGCTGGTTCCAGTGTTATCTATGATAATCTCACGAAGATGCTTGAACTCGCTATTCAAGCCAACAACGGCATTTATTCCGACGAAGAAAGAAACTTGCTCCAAATGGAATACTCTGCTCTTCAGGAGTCCATTCAATCCATCTCGTTGGGTTCAAGTCATCAAGACCACTTAACCGTTCTCAATGCAGGGTGGGTGCAACTGGCTTTTGCCATCGATGTCAGTGGCTCTATGGGGGGGGAAATTGCCAACCTGAAGACCGCTATAAATGGTGGTTCTTCCTCATTGGCGTCGTTGCTCGAAAACAACGACATCTACACTCAGTTTTCCATCACTGCCGTCGGTAACACTGAGGATCCCTCCGATGGTGCAGACACTCGGGCCATTTTGGGTTCACCAGATTTTTCGGACGCTTTGGACGGGCTATCGCATCGAGGTCAGTTGGAGGATCCCTATTCTGCCATTACATCGATGCTTGGCGGCGTTGGAAACGACAATGTACAGTTTGCTTCAATTGCGGACCAGCGTCACATTGTCTATATCACAGACACCGGCCTAGAGCGGTCTGTGTCACCGGCAACTCAGGCTTCTACTAAGGCGGCGCTTGAAGCCGCCGGAGTAACTTTTCACGGCATACGAAGTGGTGGTGGGCCTGGGGCTCTTGATGCGCTCTCAGATGCCACAGGCGGAACCAAGAATCCGCTTGCCGGTGACGGTTCCAACATTTCGTCTGTTTTGGACGACATCAATGACATTATTTTGGATGCAGCGGAAAGTAAAAGACCCACGGCCATGATGTTTGGTCCAGACGCTGCCGATAGCACAGATGTTGATGTGCCTGTGAATATGAGTCTCAATGCTTTGAAGCTCACATTTACCTCGTCCGACATAAAAACCCGAGACGCAGCCAATTTGGCCATCCATCAGGTTAAGGAAGCCATCGAATATTACAACACCCGTCGTACAATGCTTGGAGCAGCATTTAATCGCCTTCAAAGTGCACTAGAGATCAATTCAAGCCGCCATTTGGAGCTTAAATCGCATGCTTTTCGCATCGAAGACGCTGATCTGGCCAAAGTGACCATGTCCGCCATAAGCTCAGAGTTAAAAGCCAAAACTTCGACAGAAATGTTACAGAAATTTTTTCAAATCAAGTCGACCACATTGAGTAAGCTTTTCAGATAATTCTGATTTTTTTGGAATGGCACCTATTGAGAAATGGCTGCGCCATGCAGCATGTGTTGGCCCACTACTCGTGCGAAACCGTTGTTGTGTGGGGTGCGTGTATTTTGCTCAAAGGCCCGAGTGAAATAAATGTCGACCACCCGATCGACAGGCCATGCTGAGAATACACTGCCATCGAGCGTGAAGTTCCCGTCGTCAACGACAATGCAGTTGACTCGTTGTTCATCATTCATTTGATCAGCTGTTCTTACAATGAAGAAGAACATGATCCAAGTTGCACCTGAAGGTTGCCACCGAAGAGTTTGGTTTCGGGTAATGGTCGGGATTTGGCTTGCGGTAATTGCAGGCTGTGTAAGGGTAGACGGAGAAGATGCCCTCATAAATTGCGTCATTGTCATTCCCTTGATGCTACCAGTCGCCACTGGATCAAGGGTATAGTACCCATTGTTAAAGATGTCTGAACGGCTCAAAGAACCATTGTCATACCAGCCATTGGTGGTATTCCATGACAGATTGATGCTGGTGTTGCCTGAAAATGACAGCATGCTGCTTTGCATGTCGTAACCAGATAGGCTGCCGCTATAGGTGTAGCTGTCCGCAGCACAGCTGTCCATTTGATCTGTATAAAACTCCCACCAGTGGAAATCAGTCGGAATAATGAATGTTGCCATTGCAGATCCGAACTCTGTTTGGCCAGTGGGGTTCCAGTATCCTCCGATGTATTCTTCAAATGTGATGTTGCCAATCGCACTGGTTTTACCTGTACCGTCTTCAAAGTAAGAGAATGTATCCTCTAGAGTTTGACTTCCAGAGGTTTGTTCTACGGTGATATCTACAACTCCTTCAGCTTCAGTATAGGGAATTGTCACTTGCAATTGAGTGTTGCTTTGGCTGAGCATTGGCGCCTGTTGATCTCCGATGTAAACCACCGCACTGGAGTCAAATGGACCTCCAGTGATGTCTAAGGGCGTCCCCCCTTGGGTACTCCCATAAACGGGAGTGATGCTGGCAAGTGTGAAGTCACCATCGTTTGGCGGTGTTTCATCCGTGTCTTGAGTATCATCGGGAACCGGACCGTCTCCTTGTCCCGATGTATCCGAAGTATCATTGGTGTCATCACCATCGTCGCCGTCAAGTTCTGTGTCAATGTCAAAGCCACTGTCTGGCGTAAGAGATTTGAAACCGAAACCGCATCCGGTCAGACCAGCGAGAAAAATTAACTTTAAAGCATTCATGATTGTAGATTGAAAGTGTTTCATAATAGTATTGCCTAAATCTAGGCATCATGTCGCCAGAGACAATATTTTTATGGGTTGAAGTAAATCATTTGTCCCACTTGTATTATGGGTAAGTTGAGTACATTGAGATCGGTTTGAACCGCAGTTCGGGTTGGGTCTTGAAGCTCCATCCCATGATCTGCAGTTACCACAAATAAGGTTTCATTCCAAATTCCAGCATTCTCATAGGCATCAAAGATGGATTTGAGCTGAGCATCTGTGGTTCGTAATGCCTCTCTCATTTCATCTCCATGAGGACCATGATTTTGCCCAGCGGCATCGGTTAAGTAGAGGGACAAAGTCAGAAACTTTGGGAGCCCAATCGAGTCGACCATATTTTGAAATTGCAAAATGGCACTGGCATCGGCCAGTTGGTATTCGAGTGTATCCGGTGGTGGAGGCTGCTGTGGCAGTTGGTCAGCCAATCTGCTGTAGGTGGCTCCTCGAAAAGCAAGTTCATTGATAGACGCCGTGTGAGCGTCTGGAAATTGTCTCGTTACCGCTTCAAAAATACTTTCGTTTTCTGGTGAAAGGTATAGGCTTTGAGTATTCTGCGCAGCCTCTGGGTCTGCAAGAAGCGTGCTCAAGCTGTATTGAGGTGCAATCTGCCATTGTGCCCTGTCCCAAAAGGTGTTTGAGAGGATACCGTGGTGGCCCTGATAAGAACCCATGTGTAGGGATATGTGTCCAGGAAAGGAAAAGGAAGGCCAACCAACGATGCTGCCCCCATTAAGCCAGACAGATTGTCCGTTCTCAATTCGGGCAATCTGAGGGACATTGCCTTCATCGAGTGCGTGTCGGAGCTCTGTATGGCTTAGCCCGTCTAATGTGATGAGAATGGCGTATTTGGCTGAACCAAATGCACATGGTTGAAGCAGTTCTTGACGAACAGTTCCGTCTTGGCCCAACAGTTGTTTGCCTTCAACAGGCTCAACACCCAAGAGGTGTGCAATTGTGGGTGCAATGTCAATGTGCCGAAGGGCATTGTCTTGTGGCCCTGGAATAAGTCCCGGACCACTCATCAGCAGCGGTGCTCGGCTTTGAGCCAATGACATGCCTCCATGAGAGCCCACGCCACCTCTTGAATAAGGTGCGAGTGCAAAGGCCATATCAGGTGAGTTTGGATGTTCAAATATCTGAGCCAGCCGTTCTTCCAAATACGGCCATACAGCTGTCTCCAATGGAATAAAAGACAGCCTTTCGTCATTCGGTTCATATCCAGATTGAGATGCACCGTTGGGATTCTCACCTGCATCTAGTTCAGATTGAAGGGAACTGTGTGCCAGTGGATTGGTGTCTAAATTGGGCAAAGGAGACCAACGAAAGGTTGAACCATCCCACTCAAGGAGCGCACTCGAATCATGAAAGTGAACGGTGTACCGAGTGTCAGTGTCATTTCTCCAGTACACAAATGCAACATTGGGATCTGCGAGTAGGTGGCTTGCAATGTGTTCAGCAATGATGCTTTCGTTTGGCGAGACTCCTTGCCCGATGTTTCCAAATTGAGGAACGACTTCTTCGGCAGAAGTACAGGAAATGCCTGTATCTTCATGAGTTTTGACCTTGGGGTCAGCTGTGTTTACACATGATATTAGAGAGAACCACATGGTTCTATCCTAGCTGGAGCCTCATTGGTTTGGTTGTGATTTTTTTGTTAGTCTCAAAGAATGGTATGCCCAGCGGTGTTAAATCCAAACTTATCAGTGTTGTTGCCCCAATCTCGAAATTGCTCTTTTCCACCACGAATGGCCCAGTCAGAATCGATGGTCAAACATGAAGAGATTCCACCACGGGGACGAAGTCGCATCATGAGCCTCAGCCGTATGGGTTCATAAACCTGTGTGATGTCCTCAAACATCACATTTGCCAGCCGCTCATAGGAGATTGGGATGTCTCGATAAGCATCTTTATACCGTTTTAGAGATTTGAGTTCAATGCTCCATTTCCCTGGGTACATGGTCAACAAGACCTCACCAAAGTCAGGTTGATTAACCACGCCAACGAAAGTAAATTCCGGAATTAAAATCTTCTGTTCATATGCGTCTTCAACAGGGTTTATTATTCTGCGAAGTACATGTGCTTGGCTGAAGTGGCTGTTTGGCAGGACATCAAGTTCAGCCCGTTGGTTTTCAAGTTCTGACTCGCGTTCCCTTTTGAGAAGTGCAAAAGCACGCTTTCGTAACTCTGGAGGTAATTCTCGAAGTGCATCAAGTGCAATATTAAAGTGGGGGCTCTGTTCGGACATTATATTTCCTACTTTTTAAGTTTTGCGAAACTTATAGTGAAGAATATGCCCCTTGTCGAGAAAGCAAGTATGAAATTTTGAATGTAATGACGAGTTTACGATTTCTTAGACAATTGAACAGCCAATTTTTGAAGCGCTGCTTGTGAGTCATCGTGGAACCAACTGTCTAGAAATAAATCCATGCCTTTCTCGTCCGCCGCTCTCATCTCCTTAATAATACGATCAGACAACATGGCCGAGCACAGTCCTGACCCAAATGCCGGTTTGTGAGCAATTTCTTGTGCCACACTCAATGCCTGTTCAAGAGGTTGTGAGTCAACCTTTAGAGCGTAGCCCATTTGAAATGCTGTCTGTGGACTGAACAATGAACCTGTAGCGGAAGCCCACAGGGCAGCTCGCCTGTTGGTTCTGCTTTCAAATAAAACCTGTGCACTGGCTGGAACGGCAGGCCCTAAGTTGACTTCACTGAGTCCGAGTTTAATGCTTCGATCTGTACATATTCGAAAATCAGTGGCGAGGCTGAGGATGAATCCAGCGGCAATACAATGTCCATTAATCACAGAAATGCTTACGCATGGAAGGCGCATGATTGAATAAATCATCTCAAGATAGCCTTGCAGAAAATGCTTAAGTTCAGCTCTTGGCCAATATGCAATTTCAGGAAGATCAAATCCACCGCTAAAAATTTTCTCTGAGTGTGAGTCCAGTATTAAAGCTTTTGGTTCTTGACCATGAATCTGCTGTATTAACTGATGCAGTTCTGCGATCAATTGGGCATTAATGGGGTTTCCTGAACCATTGTTCAGCTGTATATGATGGATTTTGGGTTCGACGATTTGGTGGGTGATCAGGGACATAATACATTACTTTGGGCTACCAGATTTCGACGACAGGTGGTTCGCCTTTACGTACATAGCCTCTAAACATGCCCCCAGAATTGAAGGGCAATACAATTGTACCTAATCGATCAACCGCAATCAAGCCTCCGGCATCCTGTGGCAATTCTTTATGGACAATTCGATTGGCTGCTTCTTCCAAGGACAGCCCTGACAATTCAATTAACGCCGACAATCGACCAGCCACATTGGCGCGTATAAAGAGTTCTCCGTGACCAGTGGCAGACACGGCGCAAGTTGTATTTTTGGCATAGGTGCCAGCCCCAATTATGGCTGAGTCCCCCACGCGACCACTGCGTTTGTTAACCAAGCCGCCTGTGGATGTTGCTGCAGCGAGGTGGCCATGCACATCACAGGCCACAGCACCGACAGTGCCTTTGCTGTTGTCAGTTGCAATGGATGGTACCTGTTCGTGATCGAGGATGAGGGCATTTGCAGCAATTGCTCGTTGTAACTGGTCCCACCGGTATTGCGTATGGAACCACTCAGGGTTGACCATATCAAGATGGTGTGCTGCAGCGAGGGCTTCTGCATCTTTGCCGTAAAGCATGACATGTGGGGTATGTTCCATAATAAGCCGTGCAGCTTTGATGGGATTTTTGATGGTGCTGACACCACAAAGTGCGCCGGCAAGACCAGATTTGCCATCCATGACGCTGGCGTCCATTCGTTGCACCCCATCACAGGCAAATACTGAACCTTTGCCGGCATTAAAGAGTGGTGAATCTTCCAAAATAGAAACAGCGGCAATGGTTGCATCAAGAGAACTGCCACCTTTAGCCAAGACTGATGCGCCAACGGATAAGCTTTGTCTGAGGTCTGAAATGGCCAACGCCTCGCGCTCAGGAGAAAGGTCTGATTTATGGCTCAGGCCAGCACCACCGTGAATGGCTAAGGTGAACATTTTGTATCTGTCCCGTTGGTATAGGCCTCTTTTTTAGGCTGTTTGGGAAGGTTGAGCATATGAGCGATGATACGCCATTCTGAACAGGCATACAACGCTGCACGATCGGCATGTGCTAGAGTGTTGATTACTTGTTCGGCCAAGCTGTGATCTGGTGTTTGATTGTTCAATTCAAGCCGAGCATTTAGGAATGGTGTGTACGGGTTTTCTTGTGCCAGTGGTAAGTAATGCGAGTCCCACAAACCATCTTCAATTCTTTGTGACTCGCTGAGAGTCTTTTCAGTGGTGCATACTTGTTTGAGCTTTTGGGCAACCCTTGAGGATAAGGCGGTCTGTCCAAGGTAATAGTGAAGCAGTGCCCTTTGTTTTAAACCGATTTGCTGTGTAAAAACATCTTCAACTTTACATAAGTTTTGAATCAATGGCATTGCTTTTGAAAAATGCCCGTTTGCAATGTACCATTCTGAAAGAAGAGCACTTGCACCAACCCATATTTCTGGAATGGCATGTTTGGTGAGATCAAGTAGATTTGACTCATCCTGTGCTAGGTCGTATGCACTTCCATTTGTGAGGGATTTGAGTAAGTTTGCTTCTGTTAGATCATAGAGTTCCAAACTTGAGCGCCAGTCTCCATTCCATCTGTTGGTCAGGATTTGAGTTTCCCAAGCCAAGTCAATGTCAAATGTCTGTATCTTTTTTAGTAAAAGCCATTGTTCTTGTGTGTTAATTTGCTTTTGAATCCAAGTTGAAATAAAGTCTGCACTTTGTTCTGGTTGTCCTTTTTCTGCCAATAAATATCCACTTGCCAACTGAAAGCCACGGCGTCCCTTCCACATATTTAGTCTTTCTTGGAGCCACTCGGGATCGCATTCTTGAGGTGCAATTGAAAGTAGCAGGCCGAGTTTAATCCGCACAACACCAGAACGGACCGATATCCAATCTGTGACCCTCTTGAGGTACTTTCGCAGCCGTTCTTTTCGAGTGTTGGTCACTTTTAAAATGAATGAAATGGGTGCACTGCCGCCCAGTGCTGCTGCAATGCTGATCGCCGAGCGAAGTGAGTTGGGAAGCGATGCAAATCTTTTCTGAACTTCGGAATAGACCTGAGGGGAGATTGTGGCAGACACATGCCAGTGAGCACAAATTTGCTTTGCAAAATCTAAATTTCCACCGCTGAGGAAGAGTAATTCTCTCAGGTGTTTGGTAATAGATAATTGATTGGACTTTAGAAGGCCAATCAAGTCAGATAAGCCAGAGTCCATCTCTTCAGGTAACAACAAATAGCGCTCTTTGGGGGGAAGTAATTTAAGAAGGGCTTCAGAAAATTCAAAACCATTTTGATACCGCTTTTCTGGCTCTGGATTGAGAGCCTTTAGCAATAGGCTTTTGAGTCGATTGGAGATATTATTTGGGAGTTGTGGAGGAAGTGTACGGCGTTTATTCGCTTGTTTATTATTATCCATTT
>JAYYJC010000219.1:0-10430 GCA_036146655.1 Myxococcota bacterium
TAGGATACGGCAGTTGTCCACAGAGCATGCGGCACAGCAAACCACCCAATGCATAAATGTCGACAGAAGGCGTCAAGAGGAGACCGTCGTGTTGCTCAGGTGGTGCATAGCTACGGGTACCAAAGAACTTACCTTTGCCTGTCTCGGTAAGGTGTCTCGATAATTCAAAGTCGATAATGTAGGGAATGCCCCTGGTGGAAACCAATATATTTTTGGCTTTAATGTCTCCATGTATCCATTCTTCTTTGTGAAGATGACCAATGGCGTTTGCTACTGTCGCTGTAATTCGGAGGGCTGTGTATAACTTTTCCTTGCCGTCTAAACGGTTGGTAAACCGTGATGCATATAATCCATCGATGAGCTCCATCACCAAGTAGGCATTCCCATCTTTCTGTATTCCAAAGACATAAATTGGAGTCAATAATGCGTGCTGCACTTGATTAAGGATGTCGAACTCTCTCAGGAAGCGGCGTCTCTTCAAGGGTGCGGTTTGAAGTTTGATGGCGACATCTCTTTCCCACGGGCCCTTAGATGAATAAACGGAGCTGCTTCCGCCAGAACCAAGGAAGTGTATCAGTTCATACGAATCAATCTTTTCATGCGCACGGGAGCGAGACACTAGACACCTCAACACAGTTTTAATTTCAAGGCGACAATCTATTTGATGTGTGGGATAAATTGACGCTTTTCGTTGAAAATTTGACGCTATTGGGACAGGGGTTGACACAGGCCAAGGTTAATTCGACAATAATTGTGTAATTTTTCAATAATTATTTATCTATTTGTCAATTTAACTTTGTTAACTCGGGAGATGTTGGTGTTGAAATGCCGATAATAAATGGTAATATTAAAGGTTCTAACTATAAATTGTAACAATATTTGAATTTAGGAATCAATCTTGCTGACATTTTTTTTTAACGGCGATTTGTTCCAATCATTTTAACAGAGTCCATGCATGTCCACACTAATTTTCTTTACCAATCAGAAGCATTTGTTTGAGTTTCATCTGTCCAACGCCCGAAGTTTAATCGGAAGGTCAGACAGTTGTGATATAGCCTTACCTGGAGAGACCCTCTCTCGTATTCATTGCGTCATTGAAAAAAGGGGTTCTCGCTGGTTTCTTATTGATCAATCTCGTCATGGGACATGGATTAATAATCAGCGGGTAACTCGCATCCCGCTTAAAGACAGCGATGAGTTTGTCATTGGAGCCTACCGAGTTGTTTTTCGTTTAAACACAAACAGTGAGGCTATGACAACTCAACAAGTCATGATTGAACCGCATAAGTTTGTGACACATGCTTCGGATGAGTTGATTGTAACTCAAGCTGTTCTGACCGTAGAGAGTGGTCCGATGACAGATAAGGTTTTTCGATTAAACCGCTCAAGAATCAGTGTTGGAGGGCCAGGCAGTGATGTTGTACTATCTGAACATTTAAGGCCCAACCATTGTCTGCTCCGTATTAGCCGAGGTCGCGCTATGGTGGAACCCGGTTCTGGTCCTGTTTACCTGGATGGCCGTAAAGTTTTGGATATCACCCCATTATATTCAGACGAGACCATTCGTTTGGGGCAGCTTCACTTTAGAATTGAGCGTTTAAGCGAAGCGGATCACACAACGGCCAACTCTTTTGGAGATATGATTGGTGTTTCCAAGTTGATTCAGTCTACTTTTGGGCGATTAAGATGTTTTGCAGCTCATGATTTTCCTGTTCTATTGTTGGGAGAAAGTGGTACCGGTAAAGAGCTTGCAGCCAATGGAATCCATACGGCTTCGTGCCGTAGTGAGGGGCCATTCATCGTCATTAATTGTGGTGCTATCCCAGAAAACCTACTTGAATCAGAGTTATTTGGACATGTCAAAGGGGCATTTACGGGCGCAGATTCCAACCGTTTGGGGGCGTTCCATATGGCGGATGGCGGTACGCTCTTTTTAGATGAACTCGGCGAAATGTCTGAGTCCATGCAGGTGAAGCTTCTGCGGGTACTGGAAAGTGGTGAAGTCCGTCCATTGGGTTCTTTTCAAACCAGTTTTCCAGATGTTCGAATTGTTGCGGCTACCAATGTCAATTTACACAAGGCGGTTCAGGACGGCCGATTTAGATCAGACCTATATTTTCGTCTCTCTGTCTTATCTATACAGATTCCATCCCTACGTGATCGGCCTGAAGATATTCCCGTTCTAGCCAAACTATTATTGTCACGGTTGGACCCAGTTATTGAATTGACTGAGGATGCCTTGTTGATGCTTAAAGCTTATCCTTGGCCAGGCAATGTGAGGGAACTGCGCAATGTAATTACCAGAGCGTTTGTGCTTGGGGCCAACCCAATTACTGACAACGCAATACGGTTTTTCGGAATAGACCAAAGCAGTTCAAATCCAGATGCTCAGCTCAGCCCGACGGAGGCGGAACGCTATTATTTAATGGAGTTGATGAATAAACATAACGGCAATCGAGCTGCGATGGCCAGAGAGATTGGTGTTGCTAGGACAACCTTACTGTATCGAATGAGACGCGTTGGTTTACCGTGACAGCCCACTGTTTTTGGGATAGGTATACCTCAATAAAAATTTCCTCTGGGGGCTGTCATGATTTCTTATGAAATCTACAAAATTATTCATTTACTTGGATTGTTTGGCATGTTTTTGTCGTTGGGCGGTCTTGTCCTTTATGTCATGGGTGGCGGAACCAAAGCAGACTTTCCCTTTCGGAAATGGGTTGCCATTTCGCATGGTGTCTTTATGTTTCTGGTTCTGTTGGGTGGTTTTGGCATGGCAGCACGGTTGCAGTGGCACAATGCTTGGCCAGTTCGGTTCTATGTTAAGTTGGTGTTCTGGCTGGTGTTTGGAGGCATGTTAGCAATCCCATATCGGTTTCCCGCCTTGGCAAAACCCCTGTGGTTTGCTCTTCCTATATTGGGTGCATTTGTCGCCTATGTTGTAATTTTAAAGCCCTTTTAATTTATAGAGTACCGCATGCAATTTCCTCGTCCTGTACAGATTGGTATCATTATCCTTGTGGCCTTATGGTTTGGTTATCAGCCTGTTGTAGATGTCGTAGTCGACTTTTGGTGGTTTAATGCCACTGGTTACGAACCCATTTTTTTTACCAAGCTTAAGACCCAACTTGGTCTCTGGTTGACCACATTTGTGATTTCTGCCCTCTTTATTTGGGGAAACCTTCACTATTTGCGACAAGGGAAGCAAGTTGATCTCAAAGAACTCCAAAGTCAATTTTCAGATCTTACGCTACCGGTGGAGCAGTTTGAAAAGTTGATTGGCGGTATTCGAGCTGCAGTAGTCATTTTGCCTTCGTTGCTTTTGGCGAGCGTTGCTGCACAGAACTGGCTTTATGTTCTTGCGTTTCTAGACAAAGAACCATTTGGAAAGGTTGATCCAGTTTTTGGGTACGACATCGGTTTTTATATGTTCCAGCTTCCAGCGCTTGGTTTCTTTCAGGGGGTTTTTGTCACCCTGATTATCCTGTGTACGATTGTTGTAGTTGGAACCATCGTTGTCAGAGAAGGGCTTCTTTCTGGTCGCCTGCATCAGTTGTCTCCTCAGGCAGCACATCAACTTTTGTTCTTGGGTGGATTGCTCTTTATTGCATTTGGCTTTGACTGGTTTCTTGAGCGTTTCGAAACGCTGTTTAGTCGCGAAGGGGTTGTTTGGGGTGCTGGATACGCCGACATCAATGCTCGAATACCTGCTTACGGTGTCATGGGCGGAATTTCGATAATCATTGGATTGGTTTGTTTTTTTACGATGCGAACCAAAAATCTTGGTGTATTGCTGTCTAGTGTGGTGGTGTATGTTGCCGCTCGGTTGTTGGTGACTGGGGCATGGCCAAGCTTAGTTCAAGACTTTATGGTTAATCCAAATGAGTTGGGCTTTGAGACGCCTTATCTTGAGGCAAATATTTCGGCGACAAGAGATGCATATGCCCTTGAGCGCATTGAAGTGCGGCCTTTTGAGGCATCGGCTCAAATCACGCAGAAGAGCATTGAAAATAATCCACTGACCATAGACAATGTTCGTCTTTGGGATGCTCGTCCCTTATTAGCCACCTATGGTCAGTTACAAGAAATACGGACCTATTATGATTTTACGGATGTGGATGTTGACCGCTATGTCATAGATGGAAAACTTCGCCAAGTCATGTTGTCTGCTCGAGAACTCAATTACAATAGCGTCTCACCTCAGGCCAAGTCTTGGGTAAACGAGCATTTTCAATACACCCATGGTTATGGACTGACCTTGAGCCCTGTTAATGTGGTTACCAAAGAGGGACTTCCAGACCTATTCATCAAGGACTTACCGCCCAGTTATGTGCCTGACCTTATGGTTGAACGGCCTGAAATCTATTACGGGGAATTAACCTCATCCTATGTAATTGTGGGTGGAAATGTCGAAGAGTTTGATTATCCCAAAGGTGATCAAAATGTTTACACATCTTATACTGGGGAAGGTGGTGTTGAGATTGGTGGTTTCTTACGAAAGTCAATATTTGCCCTCTACATGAAAGAGTTTGACATTCTTCTGTCGCAATACATCGACTCTGACGCCAAGATTTTGTTTCGACGAAGCATTTCTGAGCGCTTGAGAACACTTGCACCATTTCTTTATTTTGACAAAGACCCTTATCTTGTATTGGCTGATGGCCGTTTGTTTTGGATGGTAGATGCGTACACCATCAGCGACCGTTACCCTTACTCCGAGCCCATCCAGGGTCGCTCTTCATACAACTATATTCGAAACTCCGTGAAAGTGGTTGTGGATGCCTACAATGGGCAGGTTGACTTCTTCATTGCAGATTCTGATGACCCAATTATTCGGGTCTATAACAAGGTATTTGAAAATACCTTCAAGCCTTTGTCAGAGATGCCTCAAAGTCTCCAAGATCACATTCGTTATCCTGTGGACTTTTTCGATATTCAAGCTCGCATGTATCAGAGCTATCACATGACAAATCCAACCGTTTTTTATAACAAAGAAGACATGTGGGAATTGCCACGCGAAAAATATGACTCTGATGAACAGATCATGCAAAGTTACTACCTGATCATGAAACTTCCTGAATCAGATGAAGCTGAGTTTATACTTTTGAGACCATTTGTTCCCACGGGCAAGGATAATATGATTTCGTGGTTGGCTGCGCGTTCTGATACGCCAAATTATGGTCGATTGATTTTGTATCAATTTCCCAAGCAAAAATTAATCTATGGACCGAGACAAATTGAGGCTCGAATTGACCAAGATACTGAAATCTCGCAACAACTTACATTATGGTCTCAGTCTGGCTCAAGAGTGGTTCGAGGTAATTTGCTAGTCATCCCAATTGACGACTCATTGATTTATGTTGAGCCGCTTTACCTCAAATCTGAAAGTTCACAACTTCCAGAGTTAAAGCGGGTCATTGTCTCATACAACAACAACATTTCTATGAAAGAGACTCTTGCAAAATCTCTTGCAGCAGTCTTTGGTGCTTCTGATGCCCTTCAGGCCGATATTGAAGCCACCATTGACTCTCAGCAAGTCGACAAACAATTGGGTGTAGAAACCATAGACGGAACCGATGCATTGATTGACATGCAATGGTCTCAATTGGCTGTTTATGCACGCCAATCTTTAAGCCGCGCTGATGAAATGCGTATTGCAGGTGATTGGGCTGGATATGGACAAGCGCTGAATGAACTTGCTGTGACTCTGCAGCGACTTGAACAGTTGGCCATTGGTCAAACAACGCCTAGCATACCAAATGACTTGAATGACAATTCTGCTGAGGTCCCACAAGAGACCGCACAATAGCCAATGGTGCCATCCACCATTCACCTAATCTGGCTTGGTTCAAGCCTTCCCAATTGCGCAAAAATGCCATATCGGAGAAACTTGCTGCAGTGGAAGACTCTAAACCCCAGTTGGTCCGTTTGTCTTTGGGCCAACCCAGAAGACCTCTCTTTTTCTGATTGGACATTGCTCAACAAGTGGGCAACTCAAAACGGAATTGCGCTAAGGTCAGTTGCCCCATACTGGGATGATCCGGAACTTGGAGGGTCGCTGTGTGATGTTCATCATGCAGGGCGTTACGCCAGTGCGTCAGATATTTTGAGGGTTCTGATATTGAACTCTGAGGGTGGATTGTATGTCGATACAGATGTTTTACCGATCAAGCTGGCCGCCCAATCCATACCGAGGGGAGTGGGTTTGGTTATCAAGTTCGATGATGACACACTCAGAAGTGTTTTACCTTATGCGATGTGCATGACTCCATCTCACCCATTTGGTTTATTATTGATCGAACAGCTAAACTTTAATCTTCTCTTTTTCAAACAATCTGATCTCAGCTGGATGCAAAGGCCCAGCCGCAAATATCAGTATGCTGCAACCGTTGGTGTGACCGGAACCGCATGGACATTGCTCATGCTTCGGCTAAAGGATGAAGAGTTAACTAGGTCTCGGCTATTGCCGTTTCAGCTTCCTTTTGCGCTCCATCATCAGGAGCATAACAGCTGGCTTCCGGCAGATGTGAGCCCCAAAAAAACTTGGCGACCGCTGGACTATCTGGCGTCTCAAAAAGATTGGGCTTTACGACAATCCAAGGTTGACCTCCACCATCTAGATGTACAGTATGCAAACTGTATCATAGGAGAATAACATGCGGCGTTCACGGGGATATGACATTATGGGGTGCTCAGAAGCTCAGGACAGATTGCTTGAGCAAATGGCACAAACTGCAGGTCCCTCAATGGTCGGCGTCTTTGATCTTGACGGTTGTGTGTTTGACACCCGCCACCGTCAAGTCATGATCATGCGAGAGTTTGCAAGTCATTTTGATGAGCCACTGCTCTATCATATTGATGCGTCCCATTTTACAGATTGGGATTTAAAAACACCGTTAAGATCTGTGGGTATGCCGGAAGATGCCATTGAGCGACTCTCTAAACCGTTACAAAAGTTCTGGTGGGATCGATTTTTTAATAGCACTTATGTACGAATGGATCATGCTTTGCCCGGTGCCGCCAAGTTTGTGAGGGAGTACCATCAACAGGGTGCAGAGGTTGTCTATTTGACAGGCCGAGATCACGGGATGCGACCAGGTACAGAAGACAGCTTACTCGCTTGTGGCTTTCCGTATCAAACAGAGCGCACATTGCTCATTACCAAAGAAAGCTTCAATCAAGATGATACAGAATATAAAGTCCAGGCACTTCAAACCATTTGTGACCTTGGCAAACCAGTCCTTTTTGTCGACAACGAACCCAGTAATGTCAATGCATTCAAGACTCACTGTCCTGATGCCTTAACTGTCTTCATTGAAACTGATCATTCCCCCAGACAAGTTGAGCCCATTCAGGGAATACCTTGGATTCGTTCGTTTTGTATGAGAAGTTGGCATGGTGATAATTGGCGCAGCTTTCAATCACTTCCTCTCACTCACTAGTCTGAGTGACCTTTTCATTCCAGAGTTCAGCACCCAAGGATTGGAGCAATTTCTGGTACCACTCCAATGCAGCCTCTGTGTGTGATTTGAAGTCTTGGTGTCCCCAAATAATCGACAGCGTTTTAACTGTTTGGTCTGAGGTCTTGGTTCTTTGGCTGTCTTTCACTGGTGTGGCAGATGGTCCAATTTGATCCCATAGGGCGATGAGTCCTTGGGCCTTAATCATTTGCCCCGAAGGATTAAAAGAGTAGGTGCAACCGTTGGGGCATATTCTAAGTTGTAGTGGGACGACAAGATTGTCATCATCTACCACACTGATTGGCAGCCCACTGTGTAACGATACGACATTGCAACAATCAACGGCAGCATTTATCCCTTTATGAGGCGTGAACCAGCCCTTTTCAATCGCTTTTGTAAGATACTCGTGAGCAGGTTTATTTCTTCCAGATGGCTGAAATCCACCTGTGCGAAGCATGTCTCGGATCTGTTGCTTTGTGTCTATTTTGGGCAAATGGCTGTTTGTATTGTTTTGAAAATATTGGCGAATGGGAAGAAGCTCTGTGTCACTATAGTCTCCGATCATTTTGGGGAAGCGACAACGAAATGCGAGTGGATACAGCCTCGGATGTGAGTGTAAGGTAATCATCGCCAATTTTGAAAGGGGTTAGTAGATAAGTTTGAGTTGCTGAAACGGTGATCTTCTGTAACTTCTTCTCCAACCCAAGTGGGAAGGTCGAATGGTTCATCCGTTGAAGAAAGTTCAATTTCTGCAATAACCAATCCCTCATTGGGGCCATGAAATACATCCACTTCCCAGAGCTTCTTCTCATGCATGACATGATAACGGGTTTTATGAATCAGTTGATTGGAAGCCCATTCATCCATCATATCTAGTGCGTCTTCCATGGGTATGGGATACTCAAACTCTTTTCGTTTTCCATGATGCGCTTTGTTCTTGAGAGTTAGCCAAGCTTGTGTGTCACTGCAGCGAACTCGAATCGTTTGTTCTGCCGATGTGCTGAGGTAGCCCTGTCTAATGGTAAAGTGATGATGGCTTAAGGGAATCCACTTTAAAGTGTGAACTCGGTATTTTCGTTCAATCTCAATGCCCACTTGTCCTCACTATTTTCTCTGTTTTAACAATTAAAATGGCTTTTTGGGCTAATGTAACGCCTATAGAATGCGCATTCAATGGAGGCTCCCATGTGGGCTTTGGCATCTTTATTTTTCGGGGCAGCGGCAGCCGCTCCTCCTGTTGATCCTTCTGCATTACAGACTTGGTGGTCTGCTGCTGGAAACTTGTATCTCGGAGAGTCTGCATATCAGGTTAAGGATGTTTCTTTTTCGGATGGTGTGTGCGCTTTTAATCTCACTGACGGCGCATTGGTTCCCGTTTATTCTGGCAAAGCGCCATTGTCTGAACGCATGGTTGGGCTTGCATTTGTTGGGAAAGGGGAATTGGAGATGCGCTTCCCAGACAGAGGTGATTCACTCTTCTTTGCCAATCATATGATGAGGGAAACCAACAAGCTTTGGGACGACATGTTTCCCATTGCCTATCAACTCACACCATATCAAGTCAACATTGACCAAGGCTTATTTTTGTCTGCGGATCCCAATATACCGAAGTTGCTCTATGAACTTGAACCGCTTGGTAGTGGTGTCTTCTTTACGGAAGAAGACAATGGTGAGGTCGATGCCACTTACATTGTCACTGAAAATAGGGGTCGACTTAAAGCACAGTTTTTGGCGACAAATATCTTAGCTGATCGGACTGACATGCTTGAGCAAATTGGTTTAGATCCGAGAGCAATGCTTCGACAAGATCGACTTTTGCAAGATGAATTGGGTTTTCCTGGAGAATACCTTAGGTCAGTAATGGACTTTAGAACTGCAGATCGTTTCAAAATTGCTGGACAAGAAGGTGGTGTAACAGCGGCCAACTACGACCGTTGGTTGACTTGCTTTCGGGATGGTCGAGATGCTTCCAACTCTGGTTATCAAGCAATGGCTTTTGCACACGGTATGGATTCTGATGGTCGCCGTCATTTTCAACGGTTTAGCGGTGAGCGTTTTACATCAGAAAAACCAGCATTGAGGCGGTCAATGGAAGCGGTCAAAGCTGAGTCTCAAGTGGAAATCAAGCCCGCTCGAAATAAAATGTATCAAGATGTGACTGTCAAAAGCACATTGACCCTTCGTGCTGAGGGAGGGGACTTGCAATATGTGGCCATGCGTTTACCGACAAAGGGATCACGCAGGGGATCCTTTGAGGTTCTCGAGCTGAGCACAGAAACTGGTGAGTCATTGGCTTGGGTTGGATTAAATGCGAACTTAGATGGCACCAACAACGCAAACACCATGTCTGTTATGGATGTCAATGCTTCCAACCAAACGCTCGCCAATAGTATTCAAAGCGATGCAACAGATACCATCAACACTTCCGAAGTTGACATTGCCACGATGTCCCTTGAACAAGCTGCCACAAGTGCCGGAGATGCAAGCAATGTAAATGCAGATGTTGATATGTCTGGACAAATGATCGCCAATCCAACTGGCGGAATACAAAACTTCCGTCTCAATCCGACAGAAGAGAGTGTTGGAGCTATGGCACAACAAGTATTCCAAGAATCAGATTATCGTTTCGACATCATGGTCTTGCTGCCAAATGTGGTCAAAGCAGGAGAAGAAGTCAACATTAATTTTTCTTGGAAAGGTGAATGGCAGTTTGGTTCATTCTTGACAGCTGAGTCCAATGCCGGTTCAGGGATTAGCTCAACCCAAGTTCGCACATTGGGTATCAGTACTGGTCTAAATCCCATTTTACCTGATATATTGCCTGCCTCTAGCGAGACTCGTTGGAGCTTTAAAACCCTCATAGGCTCTCCAACCCGTCTTCTCCGCCCACAAAATATTGTTGCAAGTGGCGAAACCATCAGAGCGTGGCAGGATGAAGGACTTTGGAATTGGCAAGAGGTCAAAGGGCGT
>JAYYJC010000220.1:0-12792 GCA_036146655.1 Myxococcota bacterium
ATTTCACGCCTAAAGTCGGTCCGATCTGACCATCGAATTCCACCACGAGCAATTTTGCCACCTCTAAGGTGAATGCCTTCCATTTCTTGATGGTGCACATATATTTCGTACATCATTCGAGGCGCAGACATATTCTGCACTCGAGCACATTCAATCTTAAAGGAGAGATAGTGTTCAACCCGATCTGTTCGGTAGAAGTTTGTTCGGATTATGCTGTCCAAAAGGTTGAAATAGGTGCGGAAGACAAGGTCTTGATCATGACCTTGTAGGTGTCTAATCGAGTCATTGATGTGCTCTTCTAGAGCCTTCATCTCGTCTGTCCGCATTGAGTCATCGTGATCTGGGTTGAACTTGGCTTCAAAGTATTTCCAAAGCAACTGAACCAACTCGAGTTTAGACAGCAGAACAGATTGTACCTTCTCAATTGAGTAACGAAAACCCAATTGCAGTGCATATCCATGTAGGGCTCTAAACATGTCTACTGCTTGCCAAGGAATGTCAGCTCGAAGCACAAGTCGATTCATTGGGTCTGAGGTCATCTTCTTTGTAAATACAGCTTCAAGGCCCTCAGCCAATTTGTCTTTTCGAGCATCAATTTCTTCAAGTGATACTTCTTGGATGGGACGCAACCTAAATGTATCGATGGTGTATTTCTCATCGGCTGACAGCTCTACTGGGTCGACAAATTGATCGGTGATGACGAGTCCAAAGTGATCAATGATGGGCAACATGTCACTGAGCAAAAGGTTTTCGCGCTGATAGACTCTCAAGTAGGCTCTTTGCCGCTCTTCAATGGTAAAGACATCGACGATTGGGCTGCGATCATTTAAGCTTTCCAAGAGTTCAATGTCTCTGATGGCTTCGTGAATAGGGCGCTTTTGTTTGTAGGTTTCCTGAAAGGCATGGCTGTACTTACTTATGAGGTCTTCACTGTTTAGGTCAGTGGCGTGAGCAAGGGCATCTGTGAGATGTGTATCCCATGGTGTTGACAGCTCAATTAAGTGTTCTTCTATTTTTTTGATGCTTTTGGTATTGAGCGCCTTTGTACCTGTCAGATAGAAATGAACCAACATGGTATTGTAGCGTCCTACAAATACACCATGATCCGAATATGTGGCGCCTGTCAAGGTGGTCAAAGCGGTTTCAATTTTATCTCGGAGTGACTCGGACCAGCGACCCCTGGGAAGGGCTGTCAATACAAATGTGGTGTCAGAGCGTTCAGTTTGCACCACATGTGCCCTGGCTTCTTGCTCCTGTTCAGCCTCAAGGATTTGGTCAATCAGAAGTGTTAGACGAGCTGCATCAACACTGAACAAAAACTCTGTCGGCAACGAGTCGAAGACATTGCATATTCCCTTATAGCGATAAGATCCACGCAATGCACCGTCTTCTTTAAGTAGGGTGGCAAGCGTTTGTCTGAGCAGTGGCACATGCCGTGAAGATTGCGTCACGGCTCGATAAGTAAATAACCCTTGGATGATCAAGGCTTGACTACCCGTTCCGTGTTCAGATGGTACGGCCACATAGATTTCGTCAACTTGTCCAAGACGATGAACTGGCGACTCGATATTACCTTTACGAACGGCAATCGGGAATTCTTTACATTCTGGCTGCCATGTTTTGTGCGTATCGGATTTCCAAAATGGGGCGAGGTTTTCATTGAAGTATCCATAAGAATTTTGTTCGGTGTGTACGCCCATGAAAACAAAGTTTTCTTGTTGGAGCCATCTGAGAAAGTCAGCAACTTCGTTGTATCGAAAACGTTGATCCGGTTCGTATTGGGTCTTGCGTGCAAACCGCATGGTGGTTCGCTCTACTTCAGAAGTCATATGTTCAAAGTCTTCCACCATTGACCGTGCCAAATTGAGACTGGCGGTGATGCGCTCTTTGAGGGGAATGATATTTTCTTGGGGGATCCCGTCTATTTCTAATCGCAGAATGCTCTCCGTTGGGAACTCGCTTTCTCCAATCCCTGTGATCAAGCCTTCGTTGTCTCTCTGAATACCCACGGTGGCATTGTAGCCTCCTATTGAGGTGGCTCCTTCAGCGGTGAGGTGCATCCGAATGGTATCTACAATAAAAGGTTGGTCTGTCATATTGGTCTGAAGGACCAGTTGACGGCCATTGACTGTGATGTCTATCAAAATCTCTTTGGCGGAACGGCTGTGTATGAACTCATAAGAGGTTTTCATAAAACCAATGATGGAATCCACTTTGTATCGCGTAAGGATTGGTGTTCTCAGTTGATGGATCATCAATTGACAGAACGATTTTAGCTGCGGATTGGTCTCTTTTTTAATCTTTTGATTGAACCTTTTAAGGTAAGCATTAGCAGGCATTTTATAGACTCCTCAATGGAAGATATTAGCCATAACGCACCACCTGTGATTGTGTCAGGGAGAATTCGCTTTCTGTGCTTGATTTTCGGTGATTACTTCAGAAGTGTTCGAGTAGTAGGCCGTTATTCTTGATTCCTCTATCTTTAAAAAAGCGGTGTTTCCTCCGTAGTGAGCAGAAATGCCTGTATCAATGACGATGATCTTATGATTACACCGAGACAGTATTTGACCATTTCGTTGTGTGGTATGACCGACCACCATGCGCTTTACATCGAGGATTTTTAGTGACTTTTCAAGTAGGGGACAGGCTGATTCTTCTGGCGCAAGAATGTAGTCCCTAAACCACAGTGGTCCATTTGAGCCCAATATATCGTGTTGGTATTGACCGGACCGAATGGCCTTTTGGGTCTCTTCGTTGATTCCATCGACTCCCAATTTGGCAAAGTTGGGGTGTATGCCTCCGTGTACGAAAACAGTCTCTCCAATTTTGATGGTGACTGGGTGTTGCATTAACCAATTCCTCCATACTCCATCGGGTTGGAATGCTAAAATTCGATTGTTCTTGCCCCCAAAACTTTCCAGATCATCGGTGCTGACATACCGCCAGTCCCCCATTAGATTCATTGTTTCGTGGTTTCCTAGTAAAATGGTAAGTTGACCGTTAGACTCTATTTCTAGCCGTTTAAACCATTCCAAGATTTGTAGACCGTCAGGACCACGGTCTGTGATGTCACCAGTTTGGACCACATGTATATCTTTTGCAATCCAATGATCATTCGCATCAATTACGCCAGCCAATCTCAATGTGCTTCGAGCTGCACTTAAGTCAGCGTGCAGATCTCCAATTGCAAAAATGGTTGGGACTGTGATAGGCTCTTCTTGTGCATTGGCAATCTGTCCACCACACCACAACATCATTAGTAGGCTAAACATGTTCGAATCCTCCGCCCAGCATATAGGCATGCGCCTCATGAAAGTTCTGAGCAATGCCACAGATGTATCATACTATGAGTTGCTTGTTGAATCTGAACAAGAAGCCGTCTATGCCTCTCAAAAGGACATTCGCGGGCGTTGGATTCATGCTCAACTGCTCTCTCGTACTGAAAGTCAGCGTCTTCGAATGATGATCATTGTTGAGTCAGGTGGGTGGGCAGAATGTTTATTGGATCCCGTTCATGACAGTCAGTTGGCCAATCTTGTTTCTGAACTTCTTGAGCAAGCTCGAAACAATCCAAGTACGGTCGAGGCTCGAACGGACAGTTATGCCATTCCCTTTCGAGGACTAGAGATTTTTGATCTTCGTTATCAACGAATGGATGATGATGCCAGAGTAGAAATATTCACTGATAATCTTGATCGCATGAGTATGAATGAGTATGTCACGCCTCTTGGTTTATGGCTTCATGAGCGGGCAGATTATCGTTATTTTGTTTCTTCAAATCAGTCTGCTCATCATGAGCGTTCTACTCACTTTTCGCTGCGCTGCGAAGCCATGCTCACTGGGAATTCAAAGCAGGTCGACAAGTTGCAAATGATGAGCCGTCGGATTGCAGATGTTGGCAGCCGTCCGATAGGTGCTGAACTGGTTCAACGGTTGCAAATGCAACTAGAAAAGCATCCCTTTCAAAATAATCTGCCGTTCCTTCTGGAACCCTCAGTGGTCTCAGAAATCATCAGAAGCATGCTGCCAGCATTTGATGGTGAGCGAATTGATCAAGGCCTTTCATTTTTATGTGGATTTGAAGGGCAGCAAATCGCCAGTCCCGTATTACACATTGTGGATGATGCAAGTTTACCCAATGGTATTGTTTCGAGAGGGTTTGATGGTTTTGGGGTGTCCTCACAACTTCTTACCTTGGTCCGCGAAGGAATCTTTCAAGACTCATATACTTCTCTGCGCCGTGCCCGAGCAAATGGTAAACGGCCAAGTGGGCATTACAATATGGCGGGCCAATTGTGGCCGGGCAATATTAGTCTGAAAGAAGGTCGACGGTCTCGGAATATGATCGCATCTGACATTGGTCCACTGATTTGCTTAACCGACATAGATGGTTCAGTGAATATTAACCAAAGTACGGGTGCACTTTTGATGCGTGCATATGCCTCACATGTGTCTCAGGAAACAATTGAGTATGTGGGCCTCGTAAAGCTTGAGTGTCATGTCTTTGATTTGCTCAAAGCCATCAAAGAGGTGGCCAGTGATCACAGCCGACACGGAGATGTTGATACGAGCTCTTGGCTCTTGGATTCATTGCCCTTTCAGCCTGAGTAAATGAATACTGACCGCTTCAGGCTACTATATTAGCCTTGCTGATGTTGTGCCGTTCAAGCGGTGTTACTCACATCTGTTGAGCGCTGTGAAGTATGGGTCTTCGAACCCTGGAAAAATTTGGGCATTGTCTTCAATGCTGTAGTAGGTCGAGCCACCATTTTCCCATCGAACAAATCCAACGAACCATAGCCTGCTGGCATTCATTTGCTGCGCTTCTGTCTTGACGACTTGTCCATCTAAATACACCTTTACAGTTGCTGTCGTTGCACCTCCGCCATTGTTGGAAAAATAGTGCACGAAAATGTTGTAATCGCCATCGTAGGGAGATTCTATGTGAACCGCCTCAGGACCATAACCAAGACGATTGTCGAGCGAGAGGGAGGGGTCGTCACTGGTTCCAAACTCGCCCCAGCTTGGATTTGGATTGCACCAGCAGCAGTCTCCATCGAGTGAGAAGAGATTGTCGTCTGGGTCTCCAGAGCCCTGTTGAACAAGATGGATGTCCAAGTCAGAATTATTCGTGTCCCAACTTAATTCGACATGAATGCTTTCATCTGGGACTGCATTAAATGAACAAAGTACAGGTTCTGAGTCAAGGCCGATACTATTCTGGACTGTCAATGACAATGTATATAGACCTGCGACATCAACAAAAAAGGGAGTGGTTGCACTGTCTGAATCATCAATTTTAGTGGTGGAACCCTCAGGCTGATCTAGCAAATCCCAATCGTACAGCAGCGGGGTATTTCCATTTGGATCATAGCTTTGTGACCCATCCATTGTGAGTGTAGTGGGGGGGTCGGGTTGTGTCGGACAGTTGAAGACCGCCACGGGATATTCAAAGTCTCCCCCGCCATTGCCTAGAAGTGTGACTACAGTCTCTTCATTGTATGGGTCGTTTGAACCGATTTTAATCTGAGCGTTTGACCCACCTTCACTGGTGGGTGTGTAGTTGACGATAATGGTCGATTCCTGCTCAAGATCGTAGACGGAACCATTAAACCCTGTGACGATTTCAAACTCAGTAGAACCTTCTAGATCCACACTTGTAATTTCGAGAGGTCCAGAGCCCACATTTTTAAGGGTAAAGTATTCTGTTGCTGTTTGACCTTGAGGGATCTCTCCAAAATCAATGGCTTGTGGTTGAAGTGAAATGCTTGGAACCGGACCATCAACGCCTTCTCCAGTTATTGGGATGCGTATCTCTGGTCGCTCATCGTCGTTAGAACTGATGAGTAGGTCACGGTTGTAGTTAAGATAGGTGGGTGGTTCAAAAAGCACATCTATGCTGAGGCTTTCATCTTTTGGGACGAGCGCAGTTGTGGTTGAGAGAACATATACATTGTCCTCGTTGTCCTCAATTTGGATGGAACTGACCTCTAAATCTGCATTTCCGGCGTTAATTATTTGAAAGGTTTGAGTTTCATCGTAAGGCACAGTGATGCCGCCGAAATCGATGTGTTCAGTATTAATGACAATGTCTGGTGTCAGTTGTGTAATGGTGTAGTTGTCTTCTTTGGAATTGGCGCAGCCAAAGAGGAAAATGGAAAAGCTGAAGCGGTACATCAATAACCTCAAGCAAATGTTGTTTCAGTTCGTTATGATAACTCTAAGTCATATGGGAGTAGTCTATCATGTCTTTGCTCAGCATTCTACTAATGTCTTGTTCTGCATGCACAAGCTGTGCATCCTTGCCAATCGACAACAACAACAGCGATACCGATACGGATGACAATGAAGATACCGGAGAAGATACGGGAGATACCGGAAGGGATACAGCGCCACCTCCGCCTTGTCCGGTCATGGAAGAAGAGGACAACGGTGATTTTAACAATGCCATGCCCGTGCCAATGGAAACTTGGATTTGTGGAACCTTTGATCAGCAATCAGATTTAGATGCCTATCTCTTTTCGATGCCACAAGACGGTTGGATTAAATTATGGGTCCGAGGGCAAGATTTGGGGTCAAACTCTGATCTTTTGGTGTCCATGACCATTGATAACGAGACCGCACTTTCAACGGTTAGCTACGGTTCCACTGACCCGCTTATGGTTGTGCCAGTTGATGAAGCCGCTGATGTCTACGCTGTGGTGCAAGAACAATACAATGGACATGGTGAAAACCACTTTTATGAAGCATTGTTTTCAGAAGTGAAGCCTCCAGTTGAGTACAATGCTGTCGAGGATGAGAGCGAGACTGACAACAATGGTTATTCTAGAGGTACACCCATCGCAGATGGAGATCGGATTTTGGGTCGAATTGAGTCGAACCTCGATCGAGACTGGTACAGCCTCGCCATTCCACCTGGGCTGCACAGTATTGAAGTTCAAATCGATGCCTTTATGTATGGGTCGCCCATTGACCCGATAATCTATTTGTATCCGTCTGTTCCGCAGGATGATGATGATTACCTGCGTGTGCGCAACAACTCTTCCCCAAACAACTTAGATCCAAAACTAACCTACACTCTTGATGGCGGAGATGAAGGCGCCACTTTCAACTTACAGATACGTTCCTTTACTGGAACTGGCAGTTGGTACTACTGGTATGTGATGGATGTTTCAGTTGAGGCCACAGAAACTGAATAACGGAACCCCAAAGTCCGTATACGATTTGACCATTTGCGTGGAGGCAAACAATGACACTGACACTTTTAGCGATGTTTACAGCATGTGATCCATCAAAGCCAGACTATCACGATGACTCTGGTTTGGTGAGCGTCGATCCAGACGATACGAGTGATACCAATTCCGACGATTGTGACATCACTTTAGACAATACAACACCTTCTTCTGGTGCCAGCTCTTGGTTTTATCGTGACCAGCTCACACTGACATTTTCGGATACAAATCCGACCTTTTCAATTTCAGTGACCGACTCTTCGGGTGCAGATGTGGGCGTGGATACTTCGTGGGATGATGGAAGACTGAATGCGTATATTCTTCCTTCATCTGGTGCTTGGGCTGGCAGTGAGAGCTATACCGTAAGCATTGACCTGTGTGGATTAAATCCAACCTTTGAATTTGCGACTAATGAATACTGTACTGCATTGTCTGTTGAGGCAAGCGCATTGGTTGATCAAACATACTTAATTGATCTGTAAGCGGCTACCTATTCAGAGCCACCTGGTATTGGAACACTGCTTGGTTTGTTTTTAGATGCACCCCTTCTGTTGGGGGTCGAGTCGGTTGATGGAAGCACCATTAGTTTCCTAGCAACCCAAGGTGTGCTGAATGAACTTGAGGGGACTTATGAGCAGATACCCAGTTTTCCCATTTGGGACTTTAGCAATGCTGACTTTAGCGAATCCCCTTATTTTGCTGCACAAACGCCACTTCTTAATGTGGATTACAGCGGCATTGACATTCCCATCCATGACTTTGACATAAGCGGCACCTTTAGTCCTGATGGTCAAACGATCGGAGGCGCAAAATTTCGAGGCACTGGAGATACAAGAAACATGGGTCCCCTTCTTAATCTCGGCAACAATCCCAATGCGGTGTGTGAACTGGTTGGTGATTACGGTGTAGAGTGTTTGTCATGTCCGGATGACAGTGAACCATTCTGCATCATAGTTGCTGGTGAAATAGATGAGGCAGATCGAATTAATGGGTTAACGCTAGAACAGTAGCACGGGGTTGTTTATGGAACGGGTTCTCCTGCAAGGTCTGGTCATGGGATTATTTTTAGGGCTTGGTGCTCTATTACCCCGTAAGAATCAGCCGTTCCTTCACCGTGACCTATGGATCAACCTTTTCACCGGCGCAGCCATATTCATTCTGATTGCCCCAATCATGCGTTGGGTCGGCGAACAGTCCTTGATCCATCTCATTAGGATACCAGAATTACCCACTTGGCTTCAATTGATCGGGAGTTTCATTCTGCTCGATTTTTGTCGCTACTGGCTGCATTTTGCACACCATCGGGTTCCTTTCTTATGGCAGTTCCACCGTGTTCACCATTCCTCGGAACATTTAGATGCGACCTCTGGACTTCGGATGCATGTACTCGATTTCATTCAGTTGGCGTTGCTCCCGATTATTTTATTTGGTGTACTTATCGATACTCGCCAATTCGCTGCGTGGGTCATACCGACGGCCATGAGTATTGGTGTTTTGTTTGATGCTTTTCAACACGCCAACATTGCATTTCCCATCCATCATCCCATCGGTCGACTATGGCATTCATTTTTGAATAATCCACACTTTCACATATGGCACCACACCGCCGATGGTAAAGAAGTCGATGGCAACTACAGCAATACACTCATTGTTTGGGATCGATTGTTTGGAACGGATGTCACCCGTGACGATGTCCCTACAACGCTTGGTTTGGGTCATGAGCCTTTGCAAAATCACATCTTAAGTTTACAACTCCTTCGCCGTCGATGAGTCTGCTTGACCAGCGCATGCGCCGACGATTGGTTGTTGTCGGTGTGGTCACTTTGGCATCAATGGGGTGGATCATATGGCACTTAGATTGGTCGCTTGCATGGCAGTCTGTATCACAGGCCGCTTGGTTCTGGTTTGCGCCAATGATGTTGGCATATTTGTTCACACATGTCCTTCGAACATTACGCCTATGGTACTTACTGGGGCGAGGGGTTCCTTTTTTTCGTGTTTTCGCCATCAATACGATTGGATTTCTGGCCATTAATGTGATTCCACTCCGGTTGGGTGAAATGGTTCGGCCTTATCTGCTCGTGGAACGAGAGCAGCATTCGTTGGGCGATGCTTTGGCAGCGATTGTATTAGAGCGGTTATTGGATGTGCTTCTCTTGCTGGTGATGTTGATGGGTTTGACCATGTGGATTGAACTTCCAGCAGAGGGGGTACAAATACAAGGAGTCGATGTCATTACAGTCACTCAAAAGGGAGCTGGTGTCTTGCTTGTAAGTGGGTTGCTGGGTGGCAGTGCAGCAGTCATTTGGGCTGAACGGTTTGCTCTATTCTTTCAGCAACTGCCGAAGGGGCAACGGATTTTTGAATTTATCCTTCGTTTTCGTGATGGCATCGGCCGGTTGTTTACTCAACCCCTTCAGGCGTTGTTTTTAATTGTGATCTCTGTATCCATTTGGGGTACGACCATTGGCGCAGTGGCCTGTGCCATGTTGGCATTTGATGGCATACCAGTGAGCCTCGCAAGTGCTTGGAGTACATGGACGATCACACTTTGCGGCATGACAGCCATTCCAACACCGGGTTTTTTCGGTATTTACGAACTCAGTTGTGCAGCCGCACTGCTTCTTTGGGATGTAGAAGCAAATCTTGCAACCACTTTTGCGGTCAGTCTCCACATTGGTCAATTGCTTTTTACCTTGGTATTGGGCGGTATCTTTTTATTCCTGGAAGGCTTAAGTCTTCGAAGTCTTATTCGGCCGGCTCCAGAATCCATACCCCAACCCGCTGCCCCCCATTCTTGAAGGTACATAAGCATTTGACTCGCTTGTCTACCAATCTAGCAAGACGCTCATTTGGCGAAAGAAATAGTGCACGCCAAGAAGGAAGCTCGTTACGAAGGCTGTGACCCAATTGCCGGTAGCATTTTTGAACATTTTGTCCAATTCTCTGGCCATAGGGTGGATTGCTGATCACCACTCCATTCAGAAGTTCACATTGTAGATCAGACACATCGCTGAGGACCCAATCGCAATCTACATTGGCGCGCTTGGCATTGCCTTTTGCCCAATTCAGAGATTCATGATGGTGGTCTCTCCCTTGAATAAAAGGTGTAACTTGGTTTTGATATGAAAGTGAACTTGGTTTCATTTTGACAATCCATGCATCATGTGCTGCCGTAAATTGAACAAATGGAGACTTGGCTGCCGCCATCAGGGCAGCTTCAATTGGGATTGTGTCAGATCCACAAAAGGGGTCGATTAAAGGTTCTTGAGGGCTCCAACCTGCCATCAGCAGTAAGCTTGCAGCCCAGTTTTCTCGTAATGGGGCTTTTCCTTGTTCGAGACGCCAGCCTCGTTTGTGTCTCAATTCACCGATTGGATCAATGGATAAATCGGCTTTGTCCCCGCTTACACGGATAAAGATATGCTGGGTCGAACCGTATTGAGTGGGGCCTCTTAACATGGCTTTAAGCATTCTTTTGGCTTTGCTCTTTAGGATATCAGTTCGTAACAGACTACGCTGAGTACTGACATGAACTTCAAAGTTGCATCCCTTTGGTAAAATTTGCAGCAGTGCGGACTCGTTTAGCAATGCATGGAGTTCAGATAGTTTTCGAAGGGGCCCGTGATTAAGCCTCAGTAATAGCCTTGACGGGCTTCTTAGCATTCGTGCAAGGTCAATAAAAAAGTTAAACTCACAATCGAACTCTACGCCTCCAGCGGTTTGGGTACCATTGATAGACCACATTGAAAGCTCATGCATAACAACCGGCTCCAAGCCAGGAGCTGTACTGGCAAAAGCGTTGATTGTACTGTGAGTGTTGAGTATTGTCATGGCTTTTTTATGGTGCTGTTTAGGATGACTTCCGCTAGTGTTTTTGATATTAGCGGAATTCCATTTGAACGGTTGGGGTGACAGAAGTCAACAAAGACCTCAGAACCCGAGAGTCCATTCGGAGAATGAGAGTCGAACACTTCAGCCATATCAATGCAGGTAATGTCTGTGTGAGACGAGCAGAATGTTCTCAAAGTATTTTGAAAAGTGGGTGTGATTCTTTTGGATAAGTAATCTCGTTCAACTGCAGCTTCCAAATGTGTTCGCGCCGCAATGATTTCGGATTGATTAATCAAGTGTAGTCCGATTTGATAGTTGACGAGGGCATGGGTTGGGTCGATGGCATACGCTTGCTGCCAATCTGGAAGCGTGTCGCTCTTCTGAGCGGTTTGCAATGCGGTATCGAATTGTTGCTTTTGAGTTTGGGAGAGTTCAGGATTGGGTAAGGCACCAGTAGGTGGTGCCAATAGATTGATGGCTGGAATTATCAAAAAGAGAGGCACATTCATCTTTTCAATTCGATCAATGCTTCGTTCTAGTCCGATTTTAAATCGCTCTTCTGCGCGCCAGTAAAGCGGATCTTCTCTCAAGGGAAAGTCATGCGACTGTTTGGGCAACACGAAGGACTCATTTAAGGCATTTTGCATGCATTCTGATTGCTGTCTTGAAAGTGAACTGGGTTTGATGCTAATCTTTTGAAATCGGCGGTATTGATCTTGAACAAGTTGAATGACCCTCAACTCCATCAAGTATCGCTGCAAGCCTTCTCTGTACGGGTTTGTACATGCTTCAAGCAATGCCCCTCTTATCTCATTGTTTCCAGTATAAAGAATAACGCCACTCGGGTTAAGGTCTGCGATTTCAGACAAAACATCTGGAAACCCCGATGCATCCATTCCAGCAACACCCATGTTGATGACTTCCCATTGATCGGGCTCTAATTCGTCAAGCAGACTTTGTGTCGCTTCCGGAAAGCCATCTCGCTCATGTTCGTATGGGGTTCCGTATGTGGTAGAACCGCCCAGTGCGAACAATCGGTGCCTCTCTTCAGGATTAATGGATATCTTTTGGTTATGAAAACCTCTGCCAACCCGCCATGGATTGGATCTTTTGAGTGCGGCGTATTCTTGGTCATCAACAAACCAAGGTCCCAAAATTCGATCACGCCGGTGTAGATACATGTTGTCAGGGATTCCGTCAACAGATTCTAGGTCAGCAATGCTGGTGCCTTCATAATCAGCGTACCGCAATATTATTTCAAGCCCACCAAACAGAACCAAGGTGGGCATAACTGTAAAAAGTAACCGTCGAAATTGAGGTGAAATGGGCATCGCAAAAAAAAAGCCGATATCAATGATATCGGCTTTTAAATGTCTTAAGCAGCGAGGGCTTACATACCTGAATCGCTGAGACCAAGGTCACCAGCACAGGTTGCAGCAACAAGAGTAGCAGCCAAAGCACCTTCTTCTGTAGAACAGTCAGCAGCACTGTAAGCATCAGCAACGCACTCGAAGGTTTCGTCATTTGAACCATCATCGTCCTCACAAGATGCTTCTTCGTATTCGATGCCAGCTTCGTCAAGACAAGCACCAGCTGCATCAGCAGCTTTTTCACATGGGCTACCACAAGCGACAAGGGCACCTGCAACAACAAACAAAGAGATAAATTTTTTCATAGCGTTCTCCAATTTATGAATAATGAAAATATATAAATTTTCATCCCCAGT
>JAYYJC010000221.1:0-13378 GCA_036146655.1 Myxococcota bacterium
CCATTATCTGGTGCCATTGAATCAAGCGCACAAAATGTGCCTGAGATCATTCAAGAAATGATGATTACCCGTATGTCAGAACGAGAAAATCGTTTGATTGATTTTGATGAAGAAGGCTCAATGGAGCGAAAGAAAATGGAGGGGTATTTCTAATGCGAACCCAAGCCGAAGAAGATGCACTCATACAATCTGATATCCATACCTTTCTCGAGCAAAACCAGCAGAAAGAACTTCTGCGGTTTGTAACCGTTGGATCAGTAGATGACGGAAAATCCACTTTAATAGGACGCCTACTGCACGATACCAAAGGGGTCTACGACGACCAACTTAAAGATGCCACTCGAACGACTGAAACAGGTGAACAAGCCATTGATTTTGCACGAATCACAGACGGGTTGAGAGCAGAAAGAGAACAGGGAATCACCATCGATGTGGCCTACCGTTACTTTTCAACGCCATCACGAAAATTCATCATTGCAGACACACCCGGACATGTTCAATACACCCGTAATATGGCCACTGGTGCATCAACCGCTCATGTTGCCCTCATTTTAATCGATGCTCGCCTTGGTGTTTTGACACAATCACGCCGCCACTCCTTTATTGCATCACTATTGGGTATTCCTAACCTTCTGGTCTGCATCAATAAAATGGACCTTGCGGATTACTCTGAAGAACGGTTCAATGAAATTGTTGAAGACTTCTTGTCATTTGCCAAAGCGCTCAATTTCCAATCAATCTCTTTTGTACCAGTCAGTGCCCTCTTCGGCATCAACATTGTGACCAAAAATACCCAAAAAACCCCATGGTATTCCGGTCCATCTGTACTTGAATTTTTGGAAACGGTCGAAATTTCGAATGCGCACAACATGGAAGAGTTTCGCATGCCAGTTCAGGTGGTGCTTCGACCCAATTTAGACTACCGAGGATACGCAGGGCAAATCGTTTCAGGTGTCATCCGAAAAGGGGATGACATCGCAGTCTATCCATCTGGAAAACAATCAACAGTTGCCGGAATAGATACCTATGATGGAGAACTCGAAGTGGCATATGCCCCAATGTCCATTACCCTTCGCCTCAATGATGAAATTGACATTTCAAGAGGTGACACACTGGCTTCACCTAAGTCTCCTCCTCAGTTGTCAAGACGAATTGAAGCCATGGTCGTATGGATGAACGAAAATCCCCTAGATCCAGAACGAAGCTATTGGATCAAGCATGGGACACGCTATGTTCACATAAATATCGAGCAACTTTGTTACAAGGTCAACCTCGACGACTTGACACATGACACCGACATCACTGAGCTCAAACTCAATGACATCGCTCGTATTCAACTTCAAACACACCGACCATTGGCTTTTGATCCCTATCAAGACAATCGGTCAACCGGTGCCTTTATCATCATTGATTACATGAGCAATACGACCGTTGGAGCGGGTATGATTCAGTCAGCTTACGCTGGCGAAGACATTGAAGAGGCAAACATTGCAACCCTTCGTGAAGCACGGCTTCAACAGCAAGGACATGTCATCTGGCTGACTGGCCTTCCAGCGGCTGGATGCTCAACCTTAGCGGGCATACTCGAGCGGCAACTGTTTGAGCAGGGACAATTACCGACCGTTATCGACAGTGATCCACGGTATCCACTTTTGAGTTCTAACGACGTGGCATTGCTGGCTGCCAGAATGGCTGATTCAGGTCTTTTGACCATCTGTGCTGTTCCTGCACCAGATAGCTCAGGCAGAGAACTGGCAATTCGAAACATTGGCAATGCCCGCTGTTCAGTGGTTCATGTCAGTACACCATCCAGCATATGCCAAGGCAGAGACACCCAAGACCGCTATGCCTCAGGAACACCTGCCTTTGAAAAGCCGGAAAATCCGACTTTAAGTGTGGACCTTTCACAGCTAAGTCCTGAAGAAGCCGCCACTCAGATCATTCAAATACTCAAAAGCGAAAAAATCATCTGGGCCAGCTAGCCCAAAGCATGTTTTCTTCGAGTCTTCTCATTAAACCTCAGATGCGCTAGGAACAGCCTTTGGACCCAACTGCATGGTGATGTGGTGGGGGCTATTTAAGATGGGTTGGATTAATGTCATCACATTGCGTATAGTTTCATTCTCAATGCGCAGGCGTCCCTGAAATGCCCAGTTAATGCCACCTGTATTCTGATGGGATGCCACCAAACGCCTTAACCAAACTGGATTTGATTGAGCTTGAACCTCGAGACTCCGCATAAGTTGACTCTTTGCCAGTTTAAACTCATCAGCCTGGATTGGTTTTTCAATAAAGCCAAGTAAAACCCGCTCTGTTTGTTCTGTCACTTCGGCGACAAGTTCAGGGTCACAACCAAATTCGTATCGAAGATTAAAGCTGATGGGGTGACGCTGTTGAGTGGCATGAACACCAACAGTATAGACTTGCCCCAATTCATCTCTCAACTTTTTACGCAGTCGCTGTTCAGCCACCATTGAAAATAATCGCAATGGTAAACTTTTCGAAGGGTCAAATACATCTGAAAGCACATAGCGCCGTGACTTCACAACGGCTTTTGGCTCGTTAAGCCATGAAAATGATCGCATGAAATGGCCCTCAAACAGACGCTCGTTGGGATGAACCCTCACTTCGGTCGACTGGATTGAAGGAAGTGTTGCAATGTACTGCGCAATGTGCTGTTCAATGGATGAGACATCAATGTTTCCAACAAAACAGTAGAGCTGTTGGGCATGCCCCCAAAGATCATTGTAAATCGTTTTCCCCTGTGCCAAAGTGGCATTGTCAAAATCAGCGAATGATAAAAATCCACGCCGTGTCGTGTGAGCCCAACTGTGGCGGTTGATTTCTTTGGAAAAAAGGTATTCAGGATTTTTTTCTCTGTTTTCGAGAAGCTCTTTATTCACAGCAATGTTCCGCTCAAAGGCGGCCTCTTCGAAACGGGGCTTCATAACCTGAAGATACAACAATTGGAACATGGCTTCCGTATCCTTCAGCACACAGCCTCCCACAAAACCATGCCGATTTTGATCACAAAATGGCTCTACTCTCGTTTGAAGCGTTGAAGTCAACCGCATCATGCTGGCATAATCATGTTCACCCAAGCCCGAAAGTTCCACAAAATAAGGAACAAAAAGTGCAGGTTTAACATCTTGGTCCGCCAGCAAACTCGTCCCCCCCCATGAGTAACTTTGAAAGTGAATGCTGTCAGCTTCGTGTGATGTCGGATAAACCCAAACAAGCGCACCATTTGACAACTGAAACTGATGAACGCCGTATTTCTCGTCAAAACATTTCGATCTGATTTCACCAACTGAGGGCACATTGGCCATCAATTGGATGTCACTTGTTTGAGCCTCAGGTGGACTGACGGGCAATGTCATTGCATGATGGTAGTACGCTTCCAACGCTTCAGATCCCACCGCCTCTTGATCATTGGCCACGGCATAACACAGAGAACCAACTTCTGGTAGCCAAGACAACAACTCCTGCTGAATATCTTCAACCGTAATTGTGGGCAAAAGAGCTGTGGCCATTTGAAGCTCATACTCAATTCCAGTAATCGGTTCACCGTCTTTTGCGAAACTCAACAGCTCATTTAGTAATTGAGTAGAATGAATAGAGTCTCTTTCCAAATATCCACTTTCAAGATCAGTAATAATTTTACGAATATGGCGTTCCAATTCTTCTCTGGTCACACCATAATGGCGCAATCGATTGATTTCCTGAACCATTGCGATACACCCTTCTTGAAACCGGTCATGAGACACTAATGCATTAATGCTGTCAACCATATACCGAGGGTGAATTCGGGAATAGGATGCACCGGCCTGATAAAATGGTGCATCTGGTTTGACCGACTGAAGAAGAAAACGCTCAGAGCATACCCGTGCAATAATCGAACGCATCATCAAATTGATGTAGCCTTGGTGCGTGTGATTATTCTCAGCAGGTACCGGACTCAAAATGGAAATCATGGGATGTGGGAGCTCTGAGTCATAAGCAGATGTAAACTCGAGTTGTTCTGGCCTAGACCAAGACATATCTGGTAGAGGCCGAGAAGATTGTCGAGCACGCATATCTGAAAATAATTTGCTTATCTGTTCGACCATATCAGTGGCGTCCATGTCTCCAACAATCAAGACACTCATCAATTCAGGTCGGTACCAATCCTCATAAAATCTGCGAAGCGCGTCATGCGTAAAAGTTCTAAGAGAATGTTCTGTTCCAATGGGTAATCGATCTGCATAGGGCGTATTTGCAAAGAAATGAGGACGGATTTGCTCCATGACCCGTTGTTGACTCATTCGGTACATTCGCCATTCTTCAAGGGCCACTTTACGCTCTCTCTCTATTTCATCAGGGAGAAACAACAATTCAGAGGCCCAGTCTCGAAGAACCTTAAGTGCTCTATGGGTGGTATCCGCATCGGTGGTTGGAACCTCGAGCTTATAAAGCGTGAAATCAGCTGAGGTCATGGCATTGATGTGGGCACCATAGCGCATACCAAGCGACTCAAGAAATGAAATAAGCTCAGAACCGCTAAAATGAGTAGACCCATTGAATGCCATGTGCTCGGTGATGTGGGCGAGTCCCCTTTGATCTTCATCTTCGAAGATAGAACCCACATGCACCAGAAGCTGCATGTGAATCCGACCCTTTGGAAATTGATTGGGTAGCACATAGTATCTTAAACCATTGTCAAGCGTTCCATATTTCAGATTGGGGTCCATTGGGATGGGTGCATCCAATGCATAATCAGTTTTGGTCATACTTATCCATATCAATAGGGCTGCATCTTAAAGACGCCCTGAAGATTATCGGCTCGGACAGAAGTCAGATAATATTTATTAGAATTAGGGGTAAAGCGCTCGTCCAGTGAGCGGAATGAGTGCACCCACATAGGGCAACTGCACGGACCATTCAAGCTCAATGGTATCGCTTTGATAAGACAGCAGATATCCTTGAGAGATTTGTCCGATGGCTTGATCCCCATTTGGCATTGTATGGAAAATCGTACCGGTAAAGCTGACCGTTGCTGAATTCAACTCAAAAGCCTCACCATCGAGACTGAAATCAACAACGATACCAGATTGAGTTGAACATGTACCTACCCCTGACACCTCTGCATGATTGTAACCATCGGCCACCAAGGTCATATCCATTGTGCCGGTACACCATATCCCAGTGAGTTGCTCAAACTCAACAGAGAGCGTGTATGTATTGCCAAAACCAAACTGCTGGCATGTTGGTTCGACGAAACACTCTGAGTCTTCACAATCTGGATAGCCGTCACTGTCATCATCAACCGTATCAGTACAATCAAGTTCATTACATTCTGAGGCTGCTGCACAATCTGGATCAGCACAGTCATATACACCGTCTCGATCGTTATCAATGGCATCAAAGCAATTGGACTCAGCGCACCAATCGGTACAATCTAAATCATCGCAGTCCACCAAACCGTCTCCATCATTGTCAGTACCATCTCCACAATCATCTTCGTAACACCCAGGATAAACAGCACAGTCTGTGTCATTACAATCTACAAAACCATCCCCGTTGTTATCCACGGTATCAAGGCAATTTTCAAAGGTCGTGGCACCACAAACTGGGTCACTTGAACAATCTAAGTCATTGCAATCAATGTCTCCATCTCCATCATCGTCCAAACCATCATTGCAAATCGTTTCAGAGCCGCCTTGACATACTGGGTCAAGCAAACAAACAAAGTCAGCACAGTCTACCAAACCATTTCCATCGTCATCAATGCCGTTTGAACAGTCTTCGGGAAGCTGTAAACACGCCGGATCAAAGGTACAGAAAATATCGGCGCAGTCGATGTCACCATTTCCGTCATTGTCGATGCCATCTGCACAATCACTTTCGCCACCCTGTCCAAAACAACTGGGTTCAAGCAAACAATCAGAATCATCGCAGTCAATGTCACCGTCTGCGTCGTCATCAAGGCCATCGGTACAATCTGTCTCAGTTGCAATACCTTGACACGCCGGATCGAAACTACAAACCAACTCATCACAATCAATGTCACCATTGCCATCATTGTCGATGCCATCTGTGCAGTCGCACTCAAAGGTTGTGCCATTCGAACAACACTGGTTAGACGCACAATCCGTGTCGTTGCAGTCAGTGTAACCATCGCCATCGTTGTCAGCACCGTCTGTGCAAATCTCTCCACCACATTGGGGTGCCCCAATGCAATCTGTGTCAAAGCAGTCTATATCGCCATCATTGTCGTTGTCTATGCCATCACCGCAGTTTACTTCAGCACAATTGGAGTCTGTGGCACAGTCACTGTCATCACAGTCAATCAGACCATCATTGTCACCATCGAGACCATCATCACAGGCTCCTTCGGATGAAGTTGCTTGGCAAGAAGGGTCAGCCAGCTGACAGACCAAATCATCGCAGTCTACTGCCCCATTGTTGTCATTGTCGATGCCATCGCTGCAGCTGCATTCAAATGGAATGCCAAAACAACACAAATCTGTGGCACAATCAGAATCGTCACAGTCGACAGCGGAGTCACCATCATTATCAACCCCATCGCTGCAGACTTCGGCTGTAACCGGACAAGCAGGGTCCCCTGAACAATCGGAGTCATCGCAATCCACAAAACCATCGTTGTCGTCGTCTATGCCATCTTCACAATTGCTCTCTGGGTCGCAGGCAGGATCTCCAATGCAGTTGGCATCATTGCAGTCAATGGCACCATCACCATCGTTGTCAATCCCATCTCCACAGTCTTCTGCTTCTATGCAGTTGCTGTCCATGGCACAGTCTGGATCATCACAATCGACCAACCCATCTTCATCGTTGTCCTCACCATCATCACAAAGTTCTTGAGCATCAATCAAGCAGTCTTCAAAGGCCTCACAATCCGAATCCGCACAATCGATATCACCATCACCGTCATTGTCGATTCCGTCATCGCAGACTTCTTCAGCGTCGATAACTTCACAAGCAACATCTTCATCACAATCGGAGTCATCGCAGTCGACAGCACCATCCCCATCGTTGTCTTCCCCATCATCACAGATCTCAATACTGTCGACAGCCGTATCTCCTGTGTCAGAACTGATGGGTTCTTTGATCTCACCACCGCAAGCCACGGCGCACAGGCCGACCGCCCAAAATGACCAAACTCGAACCAACATGTAAACCTCCACAATCTAGAATTGTGGAAATATAACCCAGCATTGCCATGTTGTTTGTCTAATTTGTGCAACAAGTTGAAGTGCAGTTACAAGACACACCAACCTGCATACTCACGCTAAATCCATATTGGCCAATGTCGTCACTTTGCCAACCATCGATAACCATGAAATAATCACTGCCTTGAGTCACATTGCAGTAAAGGCGAGACTGATTGGTGTTGTTGGATTGATCATTGCATCCACCACTGACATAGCCCACAGAATCACTCATATCGGCGCAGGAGTTGTACACCGCAAGTATGGTATCGTACGAGCTGCCCAAGGTGTCAAAAGTTGCACATCCATTTGCTGGTGCCGTCCATTGAACCGTATAGTCTGGTGCCGTTCCATAGTAAGAACCACAAGCAGGATCCACAGAATTAATGGCATTGTTGGTGTCTCCGAACAGCACATTGTTGCCCATCAAGCTCAACAATTCAAAATTGGGACAACTGGGCACTGCACATTGATGATTTAAAAAACACTGTGAGTCATCGCAATCAGTAAAACCATCTCCGTCGTTGTCAATCCCATCAGAGCATTGTTGTTGCTGCTCGCCACATGCTCCAGACCCTTGACAATCCGGATCATAACAATCCCACGGACCATCTCCATCGCTGTCTAAACCGTCTGTACAATCCAATTCGACACAAGAAGAATCACTGGCACAATCTGAATCGGCACAGTCCAATGATTGATTGCAGTTGTTGTCTATACCATCATCGCACACTTCCAGTGCACTTGGATACAAAGCACTGTTGGCGTCGTCACAGTCGCCATTAAGGACAACACGGTCGGGTGGAACCTGGCAGCTATATGCCAAACTGCCGGGTGAGCCATAGCCATCGCCATCACCATCAAGAAAATGGGCTGTGCCTGTTGTTGACGCATCAAGTGAGTCGTCATTGTCATCAATGTCATTGTCACAATCATTGTCCTGACCATCACAGACTTCCAATGCGTCTGGATGAATATTCGGATTAGAATCATCGCAGTCGTCGCTGCTGCTCACATAGCCAGGAGGTTGCTGACATGAACGCTGCATGTCATCCACAAAGCCAAAACCGTCGCCATCTTGATCCGCATACCAGCGGACATCGGACTCCGGATCATTCATATCTATTAGGGAGTCACAGTCATTGTCGATCTCATCGCAGACTTCCGGGGCTGCAGGATGGATATTGGGGTCATTGTCTTTACAATCTCCTCCAAGTAAAGTGGAGTTTTCACGGGGTTCGCAGGCACGGTAAGCGCTTGCAGGCGCACCATAGCCATCTCCATCACCATCTAAAAAATAGGTGGTTTGACTGCTTTGAAGTACATTGAGATCATTGTCATCAATGTCATTGTCACAATCATTGTCGATGCCATCACAAATCTCTTCTGCGTTGGGATAGACCGCAGCATTGGTGTCATCACAGTCCACATTGTTCTCGACAAAGTTATCGCCAAGTTCACAGAGGAGGGCATTAATCGACGGATCCCCAAACCCATCACCGTCACTGTCTTGATATCCAAGCATGGCGTCTACAGCTTGTTCGTCTATCTCTGAGTCACAATCATTGTCAATGCCATCACAGATCTCTAAAGCACTGGGATAGGTCTGAGGGTTGGTGTCATCACAATCATCGACCTCTGTAAAACCATCCCCATCAAGGTCTTTCGCATTGACGATTGCTCCACCAAGCGGTTTTGGTGGCACGCAGGCCAAGCACAACAGCAAAGTCAACAACCGCATGAAGCAATCCTCAAAAACAAATGCGCCCCGATAGAATAGCATATCGGGGCGCAAATTTAAGCCGTGAAACCCTAATTACATGAGGTTCCTGCAGAGAAGGCAAGATTCATGATGTAGTCACCTGTTGAGAATGACGAGTAACCATCGACCACAAGCGTGTAGTCTTCTCCGGCAACAACATCGAGTGACAGATAACTTTGAACACCAAACGAGTCATCATTGCATACCAAAACCGAACCGTTGCACTGATCCATGACGTAAAGGGTGGTGTCGTAGGTTGAGCCTTGAGTATCCAGTTCAAGACACCCATCGTCAGGTGCCGTCCACAGGAAGTTGAAGTCAAGTCCGCCAGATGAACCACAAGTACCTTGCGTTTGATCGGTGCTGTTGGTGTTGTTGCCAGTCACAACCATCGAGTCAAGGTCAAGAAGGTCGTAGTTCGGACAGGTAGCTGCTGCACACGCAGCATCAAATGCGCAGTCAGAATCGTCACAGTCAATGTCACCATCGCCGTCGTTGTCAACACCGTCACCGCAATCTGGTTCATAAGAGGGCACAATATCCAGAAGATAGTTGCCGCTCTCAGTGACTTCGTATGCATCAATCACAATGGTAATGGTATCACCTTGAGGCACAAAGACATCTACCTGAGAAGTGTAATCTGCATTCACAAAATCCACATCATCGTTGCAAGCGAGTTCATCTCCCACACAGCTTTCGAGTATAAACAGAACGGTGTCATAATCTGAACCCGCTGATGAGAATGTGTAGGTTCCTGTTCCGGGGCTGGTCCATTGATACACAACATCTTCACCACCAATTCCAGGGCTACAGCCAGGTTGGAAATCATCTCCACCACCGAAGTTCGTTCCAGAGGCAATGCCCACACCAGTGGTGCTCAACAGATCGTTATCAAGTATCCCATCACCGTCAGAATCTCCACCAATGCAATACTCAAAGCAATAGGGGTCATTGGCACAATCAGGGTCATTACAATCGGCAAGACCATCGACATCATCGTCTACACCGTCATCGCAAACCAGTTCCATGCAATCGAGTTCGCCATCACAGTCAGTGTCATCACAATCGATGTAACCATCATTGTCATCGTCCAAGCCATCGTTGCATTCGTATTCGAAACAGGCTGGATCAAACTCACATTGACTGTCATCGCAATCTGACACACCATTGTTGTCATTGTCTATCCCATCATCACAATAGTACTCGGTACACACGGTGGCACAATCACTGTCATCACAGTCCACAAGACCATCACAGTTGTTGTCAACGCCATCAAAACAGAGTTCTTCACCCAAAGCGAGGGGATCACTCGAGTCACAGTCGTCGACACAATCGATGTAACCATCATTGTCGGCATCTGTCGCACCAATGGATGGGTCGGTGTCATCACAGTCGGTTGCCAAATCGGAAGAGGTCGTGCTGAAGATTTCACCTTGAACGGGTTCGGTGTTGGTCACATCTTTGCCGTCTTCGAACAACAAATTGCCATTTTCATCATAGATGTAAATGGTGTGTGCGACGCAATCATAGGTACTGGTACAGATGTACTCAAATGAAATGGCACCCGAGTCCACACATGTGCTGTAAGTTTCGCTTCCGCCACCCACATTGGTGAAAGATTCCCATTCAACGCCATCAAGAAAGACAGTGAGTGCAGCATTGTCCCAAAATGAGCCTGTATCCACAAGTTCAATCTCGAAACAACTGCTTTCGAGTGCACCATAACCATCGCCGTCTGAGTCGGTCAAACACTCTGTCGTGGAGTCATTGTATGCTGCCCCTGGATAGGTCACATTGGAGTCATCATCGCAGTCACCATCACAAGTGCTGAATCCATCTAAATCATTGTCGACGGAGTTCAGATCGGCATCGGAGTCGTCACAGTCACTTCCACCATGCTGATTTGAGTCTTCACCATCCATGTCAGAATCGAAGTCACTCATGAAATCGCAGTCGCTGTCAACGCCATCGTACCAAACTTCGACGGCACCAGGGTAAATCGAACTGTCTGAATCGTTACAGTCACCACCATCTGCGATGTAACCTGATGGTGGAGAACACTGCGCAATGGCATTGGAGTCATCACCATAACCGTCCGAGTCACCGTCAATGTACCAGTTGAATACTTCAGCGGGATCCACGGTATCGTCATCATCAATTAATCCATCGCAGTCATTGTCAATACTGTCACAGATTTCTGGCAGTCCCAAACCAATGACGGCATTGGTATCATCGCAATCGGTACCACCATATTGGTCAGAATCTTCGCCGTCCATATCTGAGTCGTAGTCACTCAGGCCATCACAGTTTTCATCCACTCCATTGTAATAATTTTCAACGACGCCCGGATTGATATTAATGGCAGTGGGGTCACTTGGGTCGTCGTTACAGTCTCCATCGCAAGAACTGTAACCATCTCCATCAAGGTCATCTGGAAAGACATTGGGATCGGTATCATCACAATCTCCACCACAAGACGGATAACCATCTGAGTCGCCATCTTCAAAACCAATGCTCGAGTCATTGTCGTCGCAGTCGCTTCCACTGCCAGGTATCACACTGGTGATGGTGGAGGTATAAACTGAACCAATGGCAGGTGAGGGGCCATCAGAGAAGAGTAAAATTCCCCCATCATCGTACAGTTGGTAAGTGTTCTCACTTTCAAAACTTCCAGAAGCGTACGACATTTCAAAGTCTGTCCCTTCCACACAAAATGAGAGGGTACCTGCAGAGCCTGTGCCCAAATAAAAGGTACCTGCGAGTTGACTGAGGCTGTCTTGAGGAAGGCCAGAATCAACCATGACACCATCCACATAGATTGTTAAGGCAGCACCATTCCAACCATCACCCCATGAGTCCTGCATATCCAAGACATAGCAGGCACCTACTTGGAGTGGGCTGAGACCGTCACCGTCAACATCCGTCAAGCAGTCCGTCGTGCTGTCAAGATAGGCCGCTCCTGGATAAGTAAACGCATCAAGGTCGTCACAATCTGCGAGACCCGTGTTGACATCGGGGCATGTGGTAAATCCATCTGCATCCAAATCCAATCCGTCTACCGTGGCATCCGTATCATCACAATCGGTTCCACCATCATTGATGCTGTCATCGCCATCGCCATCGGCGTCAAAGTCGCTTAAGCCATCGCAGTTTTGGTCAATTCCATCACCATAAATTTCAGTTGCACCTGGATTGATTGCAAATCCATCTGCCACACCATCACCATCTAAATCATCGAGGCTTTCATTACAATCTCCATCACAAGTGGTGTAGCCATCGCCATCAATATCGTAACCAAAGACACTTGAGTCATTGTCATCACAGTCGCCAGAACAGGTCGATGAACCATCCCCATCGAGGTCTTCTGGACCCACATTGGGATCGGTATCGTCACAGTCGTTGCCTGCTCCCGAGGGCATCGCTTCGGAGTATACCAATCCCGTAGCGGGATTCGGGCCGTCTTGGAAGAGCAGATTGCCTTGATCGTCATAGAGTTGATAGGTATTTTCATTTTCGAATGAACCAGAGGTATAGTACAACTCAAGGCTTGCACCCTCGGCACAAAAGGTCAGGCTACCAATCGAACCAGAACCCAGATAAAATGACCCAGCCGACTGACCTAAAAAGCTTGAGGGTAACCCTGAGTCGATCGCTGCTCCATCTGCATAAATGGTCAGTTCCGCACCATTCCATCCATCGCCCCACGAATCTTGCATATCGAGGACAAAGCAAGTTTCAGACATTGGGAGAGCATAGCCGTCGCCGTCTTCATCAATCAAGCATTCGGTATCAAGCGGTGGTGGTTCGTTGTATGCTGCGCCAGGATACTGATAATCAAGTTCGTCATTGCAGTCTCCATCGCAAGTCGTAAAGTTATCTCCATCAAAGTCAACTGTATTGAGTTCTGCATCCGTGTCATCACAATCTGCACCACCGTAAAGGTCTGAATCTGCACCATCGAGGTCTGCATCAAAATCACTCATGCCGTCGCAGTCACCATCGATACCATCGTACCAAACTTCAGCAGCAGCTGGATTGGTGACATAACCATCAGCAACGCCATCACCATCGGCATCATTGGAATCATCATTGCAATCCCCACCAAGGCTAATGTAGCCGCTTGGCTGCACACAATCTTGAACTTCGGTGCTGTCATCACCAAAACCATCGCCATCGGCATCGAGATAGAAACTGAAATAATTTGCGGGATCAAAATCTGAGTCCAGTTGATCGATGTCTCCATCACAGTCATTGTCAATGCCATCGCAGAGTTCAGTGGCTCCAATATAAACCGAACCATCACTGTCCACGCAGTCTGTGTTGTCAGAGACATATCCGAAAGGCTGTTCGCAGCTGTTTACAGACAAGCTTGAGTCTCCATATCCATCATTATCGCTGTCGAGAT
>JAYYJC010000222.1:0-18067 GCA_036146655.1 Myxococcota bacterium
GTGCTTTCCACATTCACGGCACAGATGAGATCGTCTTGCCCCTCGATGGCGGGATTGGGTGAAAGGCTGATGTCTGGTGCGCTCGGCGCAGTATTGGAGATGGTGATGCTGCTGGAGGTGACAGGGCTGCTTTGGTCAATGTTGTCGTTTACGGTGACAATGACATAGACCTCGTCATCTCGACTGAAGCCATTGAAGGTGTCGATGTTGTAGCCGCTGCTGGGCACACTGTCGATGCCCGTGTCGAAGTCAATCACATGCCATTCATAAAAAATGGAGAGGGTCTGACCATTGTCGACATCAGTGGCCGTCGCAGTCGCTGTGATGGTGGTGCTTGTGTAAACCGTTGAAGGACTGAGTGAGACGGAGTCAATGACGGGTGGCGTATTGGCAATGGTCACACTGTCTTCGAGGGCTTGTCCGTCTGTTTTTCCATCAGAAGGGGTGGCCTGACAGACAATCAGGCTGCCTACATTAAAAGAGCCACTGAGCTGGTCTGAAGTCTCAGACAGAGGCTGGCCATCGAGAAACCATGCGGTGGTGAAGGTCACTGAGTCGCCATCTGAATCTGTTCCGCTGGCTGAACAATTGAAGCTGCTGGTCTGAGAGGTGGGGCTGGTGGGCGTGAGCAGTACACTGGTGGCCACCGGTGGGGTGTTCGTAATGGTGTGGCCTGCGGTGTCGCTGGCTGTTCCGCCAGATGCGTCGGTGGCCGTGGCCACACAAGAAATGACATCGCCGTCAACCCCCATGCTCGGATCGAGTTGCAGCGGGTTGCTGCTGCCCAGAGACTGATTGCTGGCATCAAACCACTCATAGCTCACACTGGGAGATGCAGGAAAGTCATCCGCATCTTCGGCAGTGGCTGAGCAGGTGAGCTCACCGGTATTGGTACTCCCGTTTGCGGTGATGCTGGCGGTGATGGTGGGCAGGGTGTTGATGACCGTGACCGAGATCGTGTCGTTGTCGTAACCACCGTAGGCATCGGTGGCATTCGCCGCACAGGTGATCTGGTCCCCCGGAATGACGGAGAGTGTGCTGAGATCCAAGCTTGCGCCCGCATAGGTGTTGGACCCAACCGTCCATTCAAAGCTGGCCGCCACCACCTCTCCGTCGTCATCGGTGACATCTGCCGAGCAGGTGAGGCTTGTGCTGCTGGTGATATTGCTGTTCGGAGTAATGACGAGGTTGGAGAGGGTGGGCCAACGGTTGGTGATGATGATCTCCCCACTGTTCATGCTGTCTGTGGCCCCATCTGAATCCGTGGCCGTCACGGTGCAGGACAACGAGTCGTCCGGCATGGCACCTGAACCACTGAGGTCAAGGGTTGAGCTGTTGCCCCCGTACGGCGCCCCATTCAGAAGCCACTCATAGCTGACCGTTGGGGTCTCATCGGGATCACTGACCATTGGCGAGCAGGAATAGACAATGTCATTATAGGAGCCGTACGCCGGCGTGAACAGTATGGAGGTCACTGAGGGAGCAGTATTTTGAACGGTGATGCTGGCTTCGCCAAAGGGGCCGTCGACCATGCCGTCATTCGGAGTGACTCGCACCGTCCACTGCTCTCCTTTGGTGGTGTCAGATGCGGCGATGCTTTGGGTGGTTTGGCTGCTTTGGATGACATTGTCTTTGAGCCAGACATAGGTGTATCCAATGCTTGCGCCCTCTGGGTCTGTGGATGGTACGGTGAGGTCCGCCGTGAGGGGACTTGTGGTGTGGGCTGGGTCAGGCGTGATCTCAACCGTGGGTGCAGAGGGGGTGCCATTGACCGAAAATGTGACAACATCGGTGGCGTACAATCCGGCACTGTCTGTGGCGGTTGCGGTGAGGGTGTGGCTTCCTGGACTGAGGCTGCTGTCATCGAAGATGGCTGTGCCTGTGGAGTCCGGACCGGTTGTGGAGATTATGGTGCCATCCACATCCCATGAGAGGCTGATTTCGGTGGGCTGATCTTCGTTGTCTGACACCGTTGCCTCAAAGGTGATGGGGCTGCCTTCGGTGTAGATTTCGTTTTGAATGGGCGAAATGACCGTCAAGCTGGGAGGCGTGCCCACCGTGTAGATGACATCTGCGGTACAGGTGGCTCCAATCTCATCACTGACCACCATGGAGATGACATGGGTGTTAACACTGAGTGAATCATAGGGGAAACTTACCCCACCGCTGCTGTTGGGGGTACTGCTGCCCAGTGCACCGTCTTTGTCTGATGACCAATTCACATTGAGTGAGTCTGCGGGCACATCCACATCAGAGGCTGTCGCAGTAAAAGTTACCAACTCACCCTCTGGTCCAGCCGAACCCGTTTCAGGGGTGAGAATTTCACAGAGCGGGGCAGAGTTTGGTGGACCCACCTCAATGATGATGCTGTCGAGACCCGCTTTACCGGTCGAGTCCTCAACATGCAATTCAATGGCATGCTGACCTTCTGAAAGCAGGCCATACCCTGTAACCTCGCCTTCTGAGTTGGGCTCGACGGTGACCTCGCTCAACTCACCGTCCAAGCTGGAAGTCCAGTATCCAATGAGGTCTTCAGCGCTGTCTTCCGAGTCAGACAGGATTCCTTCAAAGGCAATGAGCTGATCGCTGTAGAAGATGCCGTTTGATTCTGGCGCTGTGATAATGGCTTCTGGTGCGTCAGTTGGGGTCACCGTCAGGTTGACACTGGCACTGGTGGTGGCATTACCGGCGTCCTTGACTTCGAGGGTGACCTCGGTGTCTGATGGCAGTAGGATCCCATCACACTGGACGGTGCCATCGGACTCTGGGGTGGTGGATTCACAGAGCACCTCGGAACCCACATACCATGTGGCGGTCAGCTGCTGTGGGGTGTGGTTGGCGTCTGAGGCCGAGCCTCTGAACGAAATGAGTTCGCCCTCTCGTACCACATCCCCATCGCTGTGAGAGGTAATGCTGGCATCGGGTTTGGCATTGAAGGCGGTCACTCCCTTATCGGATCGACAGGCCATCAGCAGAATGATTGTGGAAAGGGAAAACATGCGTGACATAAATACCTCGAGTTGGTTCCTAAATTATCACAGGCAGCCACGCATTGAAAAGGAAAATATGAGTCTCATTTGCTTGTGTTGGACCACACATCTTGGATGGCTGTTTGAGGCTTTTGATGCCCTTCAATTGACCTTTGTTTACTCATGCTTAAGGTCTTTTCATTGAAAATTCAATGGCCATCTGATTTCAGATTCCACTTTTAAGGGAGCCCCATATGTCTCGCATGCTACTGGCATTGTCCATTTCATTCTTCACAGCTTGTGGGGTATCGATAGACAAGGTGGACTCTGATGCTGAGCGTGACTCAGGCACAGAAGACACTCTAGGCACCCCAGACACAGGGCCTGTGGATGCAGATGGCGATGGATTGACCTCAGACGAAGACTGTGACGACTCAGACGCCAGCATGCCCATCAATGATGCAGATTGCGATGGGGTACTCACAGCTGACGATTGCGATGACTCTGACACGGCTGCAATGAGCATTTATGATGACTCCGATTGCAATGGTGTGGCCAACCGTTCTGAAACTGAGATCTGTGAACGGTGGCAAGAAGATCGCAGCAATTTGGCTGAAGGCACTTGGTCGGGAAGTGTCAGCAGCTGCAATGCGGGGTCAGTTTCTTCGACGGGCATGGACAATGCACTGCGTCAAGTCAACCTTTTCCGTTGGCTCTCCGAGCTCCCTCCTGTATCGACCAGTGAGATGTTGAACGGAAAAGCTCAGGAGTGCGCATTGATGATGGATGCCAACAACACCCTCACGCACAATCCCTCATCTAACTTTGGATGTTACACGGGTGACGGGGCGCAGGCCGCTTCAAGCAGCAACTTGTCTCCATACCCAGGTGTTTATTCTGTGGAACTGTACATGTCGGATCCCGGAAATGAAACCACACTCGGACACCGCCGTTGGATCCTTTCTGATGGACTTGGTCCCATCGGACTGGGCTCTACTGAAGAATTTTCATGCATGTGGGTGCATGGGGGCAGCGGCAGTGACAGTCGAGCTTGGACTGCTTGGCCACCGGCTGGCATTGTGCCGTTAAGCATCAATGTGTTGGGGTGGGCTGACTTGGAAGAAACAGGCTGGAGCCTGCAAAGTGATTTGATCAATCTGGACAACGCCACCGTGACCATTACCCGTGATGACGGTACAGATATGCCGGTCACCGTGACCGAACTGGGAGCCTATTACGGCAGCCGTTGGGCCATCAGCATGGTTCCATCTGGTTGGGTGGCTCAAGCTGGATTTGTGTATTCGGTTGAAGCCGTTGGTGATGGGGGTACCATTCAATATCGAGTTGAATTTACCGATTGTGATGGCTAAGCGAGTGAGGGTATGGTTGGCTCCTCTGAATCGCTAAGCTTCAGGTTACAATCACATCTGTACTTGCGCAGTTTTCGACTTCAGGCACCTTAGCCAACTTATTCGAGTGTGATTAAAGACGGCTTCATTTCGAATGTCGCTCAAAAAAATCCAGCATGGCCAAAAGAGCAAAGTTGACCTCGGGTGTTTTGCCCCACCGATGCGCCCCGTTCCAGACACAAGTCACCACTTCTTTGTCTTGACTGCAATTGGGGTGTTGTTCACAACGCCATCCCCGTGTGCCATCATAGGGTGTGGGGTAGGGCACTGGAGATGATTCGCAGTTGAGCCCATCCGCCCAGACTTGTGCTGTTTCTGCGGCCCCATCATAAATCATTCCATCGCTTGAGGGTCTGTCATGCCCGTCAACGGTGCGATCTGTGTCTCCCCAAACTTGGAACAATCCAATCGGACGGCTGGGGGCTGCAGTGTATCCGTTTGCAGCAAAACCGTGGTGCGGAGAAGCTGCTGCAAAGATGTCTGACAATCTGGTGGCCAACGATTGTGTTGACTGTCCGCCCTGACTAAATCCCGTCAGGTATATTCGACGTTCATCAACGGCCCATTTGCCCTGCACTTCATCGATGAGGGTTCTCAAAAAGCCTTCGTCATCTGCACAGCTGGTTCCCCAATTGCATAAGTCTTCACTTTCTTCATCGGGGCAATTGGCATACACTCCGTAATCATACGCACTGTTGGTACAGGTGGGACCATCCGGCCCATCACTGAAATGGGAGTAAATGTCATTGAAGGATGTGACTTGAGATTGCCATCCACTTGAACCCATTTGTAACCCATCGGGAAAAACTCCAATGTAGCCTCGAGAGTCGATGGTCTCGAACATTTGAGATGTTGTCTCTTCAAAGCCTTTCCCGCTCCCATAGTAGCCATGTAAGCCGACGATGACTGGGCGGGGCGAACAATCATAGTCGCTCGGGAGGTGAATCTGATAGGTTCTGGTAATCGAGTCGTGTACTGCCGTGACGGCCACACTGGCCCCAGGCTCTCCCCCTTCAAGCGGACAAGGTTCTGTTGGTTCATCGGTGTCTGAGGTGTCTTGTGGGATGGCGGGTTCTGAACTGTCAGATGAGGCCGATGTGTCTGTGTTTTGGGTGTCCGTGATTGATTGCGTTGTGTTTTTTGTCGTATTTGAAGACTGACATGACAGCATTAAAAGGAACAGTGTTTTACATGAAAAAGGCATGAGATGCTTTGAATGTGAGTGGTGAGATTAGGACATTGGCGAGGGGTTAATCGGTGTTCAATGTTGCTCTTGGTAGCTGTAGCGCTCTTCTAACCACGGGTCCGCATGATTGTGGTATCCCCTCGTTTCCCAAAATCCGCGTTCGTCGTGTGTTCGAAGTTCGATTTCGGTGACCCACTTGGCTGATTTCCATGCGTATAGATGGTGAACAATTAAGCGCATGGGACCCCCGTGTTTGGCGTCAAGTGCATCGCCGTTTCGATGCGTGCACAACAGGTTTTCGGGGCGGGCAAAGTCGCTCATCGACAGGTTTGTCGTGTATCCAATTTCATCATAGGCTCTCACCGTTACAAACTGTGCGTCGGGTTTTGGACGAGCCCGATCCAGAATCTCAGACACCGAAACCCCTGTCCATGCGTTGTCTTTTTTAGACCATGTGGTGACGCAATGCCAGTCTTTGGTGACGGTTTGTGTGGGGAGATTTGAAAACTCAGCCCAACTCAATTCGATGGGATTTTCGACTTCCCCAGTGACCTTTAACCGCCAGGTTTCTGGATCAAACTCTGGTATGGAGCCTTCGTGCAAAACAGGCCATCCCTTGACCCATCGTTGGCCCGGTGGCAACCGTTCGGTTGAGCGGGATGTTGATGGAATGAGGTTAGGCCGCCAGCGCATGCTTAGGCATTCTTTTTGTCTGTGATTTGGGCCTGAGAGAATCCGAATGTCACTTTTAGGGTCATGACATCTGTGTCTACTTCGATGCGCACATCGTCGATACCCATGCTCATCTTCAGGGGTCCTCCCGCTGGAGCCACCATTTCTTCAAGTTGGGTTTTCGGCAAGATTGGAACACTTGAAAATCGAGTGACCTGCTGCTCTAACAATTTGGCTACCAACTCGTTGGCCAGCTTTAGGATGGCGTGATCGCCCAAGTCTATCGCTGGGTTTTGAACTGTGCCCACAATCGCATTTTGGACTTTGTCAAATCGAATGTCCCCGAGATGACAGGCTGCCCCGATTCTTTTTTCAATGGTGAATGGCAGTTCTAAATTTTGTTTGAGAAAGTAGGCTTTGCCTTCCATGACGAGTTTGACATGGGCATCAAGGCCTATTTTTTGAGGTGCGTAGTGAAATTCAGTCCCTTTCTCGTCAACCTCAACACGCCAATCACCTGTAATCTCAACCGCTTCCTTAAAAACGGTCGACAATTGCGGACGCATGCGGTCCCAATACCGTCCAAGGCGCTTTCGAGCTCGGTTTACGCCTTCAGATGGGGCTTTGTCCTCGAGTAAGGCGGTTACCCGCTGTCGGACCTGCAATTGCTGCGCCCCTTGCCTGAGAAGCTGATTAAGTTCAAAGGCACCATCGGCAACCTTTAAGGGTAAAGCAGCGCGAACCAAATCGTCCCACAATACTTTTCCAATCGACAGGGATAGGTGAAAATCTGCACTCATATGAACTCCTCGCATCAATTAGGATAGCCCAATTCTAACTGGGAGTGGGTTTTTTTAATTTTTTCCAACTTGGTGACAATCTAAAACAAAAAAGACCTGCGTAAAGCAGGTCTTTTGTTCAAGCATTCTGTGTGTCTTAGTGCAATTCGTCTGCATTAAAGAAGTAGTTGATCTCAATCACAGCATTCTCTGGTGAGTCAGAACCGTGAACCGCATTCTCGCCAATTGAATCGGCATAGAGCTTACGAAGTGTGCCTTCAGCCGCTTCAGCAGGATTGGTGGCGCCCATGATCTCACGGTTACGCTTGACGGCGTTTTCACCTTCGAGAACCATGACCACACAGGGCCCTGAGCACATAAAGTCTGTCAACTCGCCAAAAAATGGGCGTGCGCTGTGAACGGCATAAAAGCCCTCAGCCACTTTTTTGGTCATGTGTATTTTCTTCACACCACAAATTCGAAGGCCTTCTTCTTCGAAACGAGCGATGATTTTACCGATGACGCCCTTAGCGGTCGCATCTGGCTTAATGATTGAGAATGTGCGTTCAGTAGCCATTATGGCCTCCAATGTATTCGATGGGGAAAGAGTTGGCACCCCTATAACAAACCCACTTTCTGGTGGCCAAATGATGTCACTCCACTGTCATATTCGGTATTTGATAGTGGATAACCTGTGCGTTCTCTTGCATTGGCAAACCAAGTTCAGAGTTCAAATATTGGCGAATTTTGGTCAATTCATTTCCGCTTAAATATTCCTTGTGGACCACCAGTTGCGTGAATCCACATGTCTGCCAACTGTGCGTGGGCTGAGGTCGCTTAAGTGGGGTATGCTGGTCTCGATTAATGGTGCGATACGCAGGGTCATCCAATGCGTTGAGCGCCGATTCAATTTCATAACTTGTCAATAGACATGGGCTGAGCCACTGGCTCACACCACTGTATGTGGCTTGCCCGTGGTAACTGTGGGCCAGCAAATACATGCGATTGGGGACATGACGGTCGGGTGGCCAATCGATAACAGGTCCGTTGGTTACAATGGGTTGGGGAACAGGGGTGCGCTCAGGAAACAATCCAGCAGGTGAGATGCTGCTTTCGAAAAGATACACTCCAAAGACCATCATTTGGATGCCTCTTGATAAGCCAATCAATGTGCGTCCAGCCACAATTAGGGCAATGGGTAAGATGATGGCTGTAATGTGGTACGGGTGGTGAAAAGCATTGGTGGGGAGACCCGGTAGATACAAAACGGCCATTGGTAAATAAAATGTCCCGTCCAATGGCATCCAACGGTTAATGCTCAATCTTGGGCCCAGCATCAGGACAACAATTGGCCAATATTGCACCAGGTCTTTGTTTTTGGACGATTGTCGGATCAGTCCGACTATGAGTAGACCGAGTACTGTGAGGGACAGACTGTGTGGCTGTAGGATTCCAGGATTCCCGAGTTCGGGCGTGTTGGGATGAAGCCAGTTTCCGGGCATAAACCAGCCGAGCAGATCGATGCTTGGTAAAGTCTGAGGATTCCAGCCGGCCGCTTCTGACAGCTGAAATGCAGCATCCGGATGGCTTGCTGTCCATTGAATTGCGATGATGGCCGGCCCAGCGACTACTCCAGATATCAGCGCAATTGGCAGAAGTTGTTTTGGGGATCGCCATCGCTTGAGAATGGTCAAAAGGGCACCAAGAAGTCCATAAGGCGCTGCTTGCCAAAAGCAGATTCCCAGTAAAATTCCAGTGCGATTGGTTTTGGCAGAGTCGAGTGACCACAGCAGGGCAATTAGCCAAGCAATACCCAAGTATTCTGACAGACCAGAGTGTAGAAGTCCAAGGACATGGGCAGAAAAAACCAAGGCGAGCCCTAAGCCAACTGAAATGGGAAGGTCTTTCAGTTTTGAGTTGGCGTACAATGCCATCATGGTGCCCATGGCAGACAGTTGCACAAATATTCCAAAATGCCAAGCGGCATGGGGTGACAGCCACACCGTCAAAAATTGCAACAGCCCACCGATTGGATCAATGTGCCACAGGTAGCCGCCTTCTGGAAAGTGTGTGTTCTGAGTGTATATGGGCAGCCGAAATTGGCTAAGTTCTTGTGCAAACCACCGGTTTCCCCAAAAGTGGTCTGCCATGTCACCCATTGGGTGGCCCAGAATGCCTTGAGGAACAAAGATCCACATCCCAATGCAAATGGGGATAACCAGAATGGGCAGCTGAGCGTGAAGTCTGCGAAGTGAGGGCACAATTTTAGGTGTTTAAGAGAGAAACAAGACCACAATAGCTAAATATTCAATCTGCGTCCAGTGGGTTTTGAAGATGACCCATTAATACAAGAATACCGACAATTGCAAGCGCACAATGTGATGTGCCGATGATGGGTCCGTTAGGTTTGGTCTTTTCGTCGGACTGCAGCGCTGGCTGCATGGGCACTTAAACCTTCCGCTTCTGCCAACTTTACCGTGTCATCAATCAAGGTGCGGATGCCTTCCGTGTCTGACAATTCGAGCCATGTGCGAACACGGATAAAGTCAAAGACACTCAAACCACCTGTGTATCGCGATGTACCGCTTGTGGGCAAGACATGATTTGGTCCGACACCGTAATCCCCAAAGACTTCAGCGGCACCAGCCCCAATGAACAAGCCACCGTAGTTTGTGAGTGCATTCACAGAATTTTCTGCTTCAGGCCCTTGAAGTTCAAGGTGCTCAGGACCAATGTCATTGACCATTTGAATGGCCTTTTTCATCGATGAACATAAGATGCTTCCGCCATTTGTGAGTGAAATCCGAGCAATGGCCGCTGTACTGAGTTTGGTCAGTTGGGTTTCAAGTTCTTTCTCTACAGCATTGATCAGCGCATTAGAACAGGTCACCAAGATCGGAATGGCATCTGGGTCATGTTCGGCTTGACCAAGTAGGTCCGCCGCAATGATGGCGGGATTTGCTGTGTGATCTGCCAAAACCACAAGTTCGGATGGTCCAGCCAACATGTCTATGGCAACTGTTCCCGATACAAGCTGCTTTGCAGCAGTGACCCACTTATTGCCAGGTCCAACGATGATATCGACTGGCACGATGGTCTGTGTACCATATGCGGCTGCTGCGACGGCATGTGCGCCTCCTGCATATAAAAAAGAGTCTGCATCTGCCACCCAAGCCGCAGCAAGCATGATTTTGTGTGCACTTGGACTAACGAGCATCACATGTTCTACCCCTGCCACTTTCGCAGTGACTGCGGTCATTAGCACACTGGATGGAAGGGGGAATCGCCCGCCTGGTGCATAACAGGCTGCCCTTTTGACCGGTGCAAGAAAGTGGCCGGCTTCGCCCCCGTCGACTTGGGTCTTCAAGGGGTGCAAGCATGACTTTTGCGCTTCTGCAAACTGTCGTATCCGATTGGCTGCCCGTTCCAAAACCGATTGTGTCTCGCTCGGAAGACTCAAAAATGCAGCCTGCAGCTCTGATTTTGGAACAAACAAGCGATCTGCACTTCGCTGCTCGTACCGCTGAATACATGCGTTCAGACCTTTGTCTCCATCCGTGCGCACCTCATTAATGATTTGTTGGGCTGCCAGAATGCTGTCAGCTGGAAGACCCTTTTGCGAATTGCGGACATATGTTTCTTCTGTGTAACGAGGAAATTGCGTGCTCATTTGTTTGGCTCCTCCTTCAGATAGGGCGCCTTGGCGTGTCCGGCTCGGCGAGACACTTTCAATTGGCGTTGCTCGAGATGTTGAATGGTATCTCGCAGTGACACTCCCGCTTTGGCCATCGCAACCATGGTAAAGTACAGCAGATCTGCCGCCTCCCATTTCACTTCTTCTGGGGCATCTGCCGCAATGAGTTCATCAGTCTCTTCTTTCAGTTTTGCTGCAAGCAGAGTTGGGTCTTCCAAAAGCCGTTTGGTATACGACCCAGAAGGGGCGTTATGAAACCGCTCGAGAATGATTTTCTCTAAGCTTGGCAACCCTTTCAGCTCTCCCCAGCAACTCAGTGTATTGAGGTGACAAAATGCACCGGATTGACGCACGGTAAAGCGCAAGCAGTCTCGGTCGCAGTCCATGGATATAGAGAGCAGTTCTTGTCGATGGCCACTGCTTTCGCCCTTGCGCCAGAGGCCTCTTCTTCGAGACCAATATATTCCCCGTTGCTCTTCAATGGCACATCGAAGTGACTCTAAGTTCGAATAGCATAAGCCCAATGCTCTTTCGTGCTCATCAACCACAACTGTCGTCCAGAGCCCATCGGCTCTGTCACTCCTCAAGGGTGCGGCAAATGCATCAGCAAGCGCAAGTCGATTGGTGTACAGGGCCATGCCGACTTGGGCATCGGCACCAAGGTTGTCGAGTTGGCGTATGTCTTCTGCTGTGGTAATGCCACCAGCGATTGTAAGTTTTGCGGAACCTGCTGCCTTGACCAATTCTTGTACTGCATCCATGTTGGTTCCTTGCATCCTGCCTTCTTGCTCTACAAAGGTGACCAGAAAGCCACTGACATGGTCTCTCAGCAGTGTCATTTGCTCAACAATGGTTTTTCCTGTCTTGGTTTTCCAGCCTTCCACTACGATTTCACCATGTTTGGCATCCAGTGCGGCAATCAGACGATTCTTGGGGAGTTGGCTTAAAAATTCAGGTGTGGCAGCCGTTCCGATGATGATCTGCTCTGCACCCGCATCGAGCCAATCGATGGCTTTATCAATGCTGCGTATTCCACCACCCACTCGGCAACGGTATTTTTTACATAAGGATTTGATGGTTTCCGTGTTGTCTCCGTTGCCCATCGCAGCGTCAAGGTCAATGACCGCAATTGGACCCAAAAGCCCAAACTTCTCTGCAATTTTATGTGGTGAACCGGCATTAAGTGCCATTTCTTCGCCACCCACAAGTTGAACGGCATCATTCTGTATGATGTCAATTGATGGTACTAGCATGGTCTGACTTGAACTCCCATTTCTAACAATGCGCGCTTTACTTGGGGAATGGTGTATTCTCCGTCGTGGAATATGGATGCGGCCAGTACTGCACTCGCACCAGCTTGGATGGCCTCTGCCATATGAAGAGGGTGATGTGCGCCTCCGGAAGCAATGATGGGGACACTCACCGCCTTTGAAACGGCCTTGAGCAATTCCAAATCATATCCACTTCTGGTGCCATCCTTGTCCCAGCTGGTGAGCAGAATCTCACCTGCGCCCAGTTGGGCTGCTTTGGTTGCCCAATCAATCGCAGAAAGTCCTCGTCTGCGTTTGCCAGCGTGGGTGACCACTTCCCATCCACCAGTATCCATTTTGGCTGCATCAATGGCCAAAATGGTGCACTGACGGCCAAATTGGTCAGAAAGCGCTCGAAGCAGTTCAGGCTGCTCTACAGCCGCCGTATTGGCCGCAACTTTGTCTGCGCCTGCATCCAGCAACCGCTGTGCGTCTGCAATTTGGCGTACACCCCCGCCAACTGTCAGGGGAATGTTGAGGACTGCCCTGACCCGTTCAACCGTTTGAATGGCCGTGTTACGCTGTTCAATGGTGGCGGATACATCCAATATGACAATTTCGTCGGCGCCCGCATCTGCGTATCTCTGGGCACATTCCACTGGGTCTCCTGCATCTCTTAATCCTTGAAACTGGATGCCTTTGACCACACGGTCTCCACGCACATCAAGGCAGGGTATCAGGCGGTGCGTTAGCATGAGTCGCCCTCCTGCTTGAGCCATCTATTCAGAATTTGTGCACCAAAGTCTCCACTCAGTTCTGGATGAAACTGACAGCCAAGGACAGCCCCTTTCTCAATGGCACCACAAAAGGTGCCATCATATTCACTTGTGGCAGCCTGCCAGCCGTTCGGCGGATTCACAATTCGATATGAGTTGGCATAATAGACATAGCCTGACCGTAAGAATCTACATTCTTTCTCCGCATTGAGCATGTTCCATCCCAACTGTGGCACATTTACGGCATCTGAGAATCGCCCCACCGATGTGGGTATGCACGATAGACCTTGAACACCGGGGGTCTCTTCGCTCTCTGCGCATAAGAGCTGAAGCCCCAAACAAATGGCCAGTGTGGGGCGATCTGAGCGCACTCTTTCCTGAAGTACATCAATTAGTCCGCATGCTTTTAATTGTTTCATGCCAGCACCAAATGCACCGACCCCAGGTAGAACCAATCTTTCTGACTTGTGAATCTGCTCAATTGAGTCGCTGAGCTGGCATTCAGCCCCCAAACGCTCAAGCGCAGCTCGGACAGAGGCGATGTTTGCCAAGCCCGTCTTGACAATCGTCACTTTCATCCCAATCGGCCCTTTGTGCTTGGAATGGCTTCAGAACCAGTGGTTTTGAGGGCCTCTTTCAATGCCCTTGCAAATGCTTTGAATGCGGCTTCAGCCTTGTGATGATCATTGTCGCCTTTAATCTCATCGATGTGAACAGCGGCCTTGAGAGACACGGCAAAAGACTGAAAAAAGTGTACAATATTTTCTGTGGCAAGTTGTCCGATTTGAGGTCTATTGAAATGAAGATTGACCGCTGGCCAAGGGCGGCCAGATAAGTCAACTACCGCACGGACGAGTGCCTCGTCAAGTGGAACATAAGCATGTCCAAATCGCTGTATGCCCTTTCGTTCGCCTAATATTTTATTCAGACAATCACCTAAGGCAAGTGCACAGTCTTCTGCGGTGTGGTGATCATCGATATATAAATCACCTTCACAGGCCAATGCCAGAGTCCAACCTGCATGTTTGGTGAGGCTACTGAGCATGTGGTCTAGAAATCCAACGCCGGTATTGATTTGAGATGAGCCATCGCCATCTATATCAAGGTCCACAGTAATGTTGGTTTCAAGTGTCTTTCGATTGAGTTGATGCTGTCGTCTTTGCGGCATGTGTTACCTCTCAAACTGTTTTTGAAAAATTTGGGTCCAGTCTGTCCAAACTTCGCTGGCTCCGACCATTCTAAGGTGATCCGTTTTATCTGGCATGCATTGTATCCCAATTGGAAGTACTGACGCCTGCCGCGCAGCTTGAATGTCATCAGCGGTGTCTCCCAACATCCATGCCCGAGACACACCCAGCAGTTCCAATGCCATTTTGACGGGTTCAGGACTGGGCTTTATGGGTGCATCCTCCATACAGATTGCACCCTTGAAGATTTCATCAAATCCAAAGTGCTTGGCTGCAAGTGTATAGTCTTTTCTTGGCCGACCAGTCACGGCTGCGAGGGGTATTTTCGTTGCGAGTGCTGTCAGTTGTTCAATGCTGCCAATCAAACGCTCTTTTTTCCAAAGCCCATCGTAGTAAAGGCCGTCAAAGATCTCCCGAATGGCATCGATGTCAATGTGGACCTGATGTTTGGCCAAGAGCATCTGGGTGACCTGCCAATCGTTGTTGGCATTGCCTTTTCGTTTAATGTCTTCAATGTCTTCATGTGTCGCCTCAAGTCCAAAATGCGCAGCGGTTTGGAGGATGGCAGTTCTGTAGGAGTCCCGAACATCAATGAGTACGCCGTCAATGTCAAATAGGATGGCTTCTGGCTCTGCAACAGTGCGAATGGCATGCAAGAGTCTGTGATTCTCTTGGACATCACCTGGGCAACTGACTCGGATGCTTCTTCCAAGTGTGCGATCATTGGGCCATGCCCGAATCGCAATCCCAAGTCCGGCCAGTGCATCTCTCCACCAGAGGGAATCACCCCCTTCTCCATACACAAAATTACCTTGTGAAGGGCGAATCTTCCATCCGGTATCGCTTAACAGTGTCTCAAGTACTCGACGCTCTTTTTTGACTTGTTTCACAAACTCGGACGGAAATGGTTGCTCGACAGCACAATCGGCCATCTTCAAAGTGGGTGCAGAGCAAGGGTACGGCAGGCCAACTTGTCTAAGCTGTTGAATATGTGTGGAGTGTCCAATCACATAGCCCACCCTGAGGCCAGCAAGTCCCCAAGCTTTTGAAAATGTCCGAAAAACCAATACATTTGGGAGGGACATGGCCACTTCGGTCAAGTCTTCGTCTGCAAATTCAGCATAGGCACAATCAAGCATAATGATGGCTTGCGGTGCCGCTGCAGACAAAGCATGGAGTTCAGTGCGTGTGGCCACGCCACCAGTGGGATTGTTGGGGCTGACAACGGCCACAATTCCCGTTTGTTCATTGATCGCTGAGAGGGTTGCCTCAAGCGGATAATCAACATCGTCCCAAGGCACTGTTTTAATGGGGGCATTACACCATTGTGCAAACCGAGGAATCATCGCAAAACTTGGTGCTGGCAGTACCAAGTTGCGCTTTGGGCTTAAGTAAGCTCGGCAGACCCGTTGGAGACCATCATCGGCCCCTGCCGTGACCAAAACCTGCTCCGGTAGAATCCCGTGGATATGTGCAATTTTCCGCTCAAGTGGTGCTGTGCTTGGATAACGGCGGATGTCTTCCGCAGTGGTGCTTTGAAGGGCATTCATTAGCAAGTTGTTGGGTGGACGACCCTCATTGCCGTCTAAAATTAAATCGCATTGTGCCGGATGCCTTGGTACTTTGTAAGCAGGTTCTTGAAGCCAAGGGTTGGCAGAAGGTGTGGTCTCCACAGACATCACTAGCTCACAATCTGATCAATTTTACTCACCACAAGGTCGGTTGCACCAACGGCTTTCAGTTTGGGGATGAGTTCAAATAGCTTGGCCCGAGGAACTGCAGATTTGACGGCAACACCGTCACTTCCCCGTAGTGGAGATACTGTGGGGTTTTTCATACTCGGAATAATGGAAATGACCGCTTCTAAGTTGACGGCCGCCACATTGAGTTCAACCATCACTCTCTTTCTGGCTTCAAGGACAGACCTCAGAACGAGTACCAGACTCTCAATCTGATCTCGAAGAGCCGGAGTGTCCATGGCATGTCGGCTGGCGACAAGACGAGTGGATGAGTGCATCAAAGTATCGACAATGTCTAGTCTGTTGGCTGCTAATGTTGAACCTGTAGCCGTATTGTCCACAATGCAGTCAGCGTCTTCGGGTGGCAAAACTTCTGTTGCACCCCAACTTCGGACAAATGTCCCTTGAATATTTTTTGCGTTCATCCACGCTGTGGTCAATTCTTTGTATTCCGAGGCAATTACCAAAGGCTGTCTTGGGAGTTGGCCATCGATAAGCAAATCTCGAGGGGCTGCCGCAACAATTTTGACTGGATTAAGTTCTGTATCGAGCAGTTCGATCACATCGGCTCGTAACTCTGCAATCCAATCCGCACCTGCAAATCCAATGTCCCTGCGGCCTGCATTGAGCATTTCAACAATGCTTTGAGGCTTGAGTACCTTACAGGTGACATTTGAAATGGGCAGCTGGGCTCTATAGCTTCTGCTCGAAAGTTGAATGGGACTTCCGGCATCTTCGAAAAGTTTACTGATTCCGTCGTACATTCGACCTTTTGGAATGGCCACTTGAAGTGGGCGACTCATAATCAATCCTTTGCTTGGTTCTTCGTGGCCCTTAAGTACAGCAAATATTCGGGCAAAGCAAGTTAAATTCTTGTCTAAGACTAATCCCAACACAGTTCTGACAATTATTTAAAGAGTAATGTCAAAGAACATTGACGGTTGAAATGCAAATTATGGCGACTTCTGTCGGGTTTTGATTAATTGTGTGACCATGCTATTAAAATCCATGAGCTGAGAGGAGCATCTCCATGTTATTTTCCCTACTTTTTGCCTGCGCTGTTGAGCAAAGCAAAGACAATCAAACTCAAGATAATTCGGTACTCCCTGAACAAAGCACAGAGGATACTGCTGGTGAAGAAGTTATCTTGGCCGAGTGGTATGGCGGGATACAGCCCGTTGTCGCAGAGCGGTGTGCCCGTTGTCATACAGAAGGCGGAGTCGGACCATTTGCATTGGACACCTATGAGGTGATGCAGCCTTTGGCTGGCGTTGCACTGGCTTCTATTGAAAGTGGGTCAATGCCACCATGGATGCCTGACCCAAGTTGCCGTGAATATCACGAACAGCGACTAATGAGTGCTGCTGAAGTGGCGGCTTTTAGGACTTGGGTCGACTCTGGAACACCAGAAGGGGACACCTCTCTTGATGTGGTCCCACCACCTGAGTCAATGCGACTTGACCCGACACATCGAGCTGTTGTGCCGGCTGGATTTGTTCCAGACACCTCTAATAGAGATGAGTACCGTTGTTTCATTCTCGATATTGACTTTGAAGAAGAAACCTACATTGTAGCCAACGATGTCATCCCAGGGTCTTCTCAGGTCCATCATGTTCTGGTTTATGCCCTTGAACCAGAATTCAAAGAAGAGTTAGTCCAGATTGATGAGGCTTCCGAAAAGCAAGGCTATAAGTGTTTCGGTTCTCCTTATCCCGACGGCAGTTCCTTTTCATATGCCGATGGATTGCCAAATCAAATTGGTGCTTGGGTGCCCTCCATCGAGCCCGTTGTGCTTCCTGAAAATACAGCCTTTGTCGTTGAGGCCGGTTCACCCATTGTGATGCAAGTGCACTATTCTGCCTTGGGTGGTGAGCCCACAGAAGACACCACAACTTACGAGATGGTGGTGTCCACAGAACAACCCAGCAAAATCCTCTCCACCCGTCCATTGGCCATACAGAACCTTGATATTCCTGCTGGCGAGTCAGATGTGTCCATCACGGGGTACTTTGGAAACTACAGAAATGAAGCGATGGAAGTTCGGTCTATTGCAGGTCACATGCATCTCCTTGGAAAATCAATTACCGCAAAGCGTATCACCGAAGACGGTTCTGAAGAGTGCATGATGGACATTCCTGAATGGGATTTTGGTTGGCAACAAAGCTACATGCCGCTTGAAACGATTCGCATTGAGCCCAACGAGTTGATGGAAGTCACCTGCACATACAACAATTCTGCTGAAAATCAGCCCATCGTGAATGGCGAACAACAAGAACCTGTCGATGTGGGTTGGGGTGATGGGACTCTTGATGAGATGTGTTTGGTTTATGTAACCCTTGTCGAAGACTACAAAGCACCTCCACCATCTGATTCAGGAGTGTGTTACGGGGCGGATGAGTGCATTGC